>JADGEE010000035.1 GCA_016744535.1 Campylobacteraceae bacterium | reverse complement strand
TTCAAATAATGTTAAAAATTTAATTGAAATAGGTTTTAATGCAAATATTGGTAAAAATAATTTATTTAAAAATAAAACTATATATTTTAATATAAAAAAAGATACTCAAAGTGATATATTTTTTGTTGATATTAATGACACTGAAGAAGAAATAGATGAAAAAGAACTTTTAGATAATAAAAAGATAGCAATAGTTATGAGTATTTTATCTAATATTTTTGACAGAAATAGTTTTTATCTTCCATCAGGTAGAAGTAGTTATTCTATTTTTTATTATTATATTTATCAAGTTGAAAAACAGAATAAAGATAAAATAAGTAGTTTATTAAAAGATATTTCTGAAGATAATTTTAAAGAAAAATTTGAAGAGATGTCTTCATTTTCATCTTCATATACTCAACCAATGAATAGTCTTATTGATAAACTTTATGAATTTCAAGCAAATACAAAAGAAACAAAATATCATAAAGATTTAGTTAGTGAAATAAAAAAATTAATAGGGGGAGAGATAACTATTAAAATGCCAAAAGAGGGTATTGGTAAAAAAGAGTTTTATCTTTCACTTGATAATGGTGTTGAACTTCCTATGTATTTGGCTTCCTCTAATTCAAATCAACTCTCAACTCTATATTTATTTTTTAAATATTGGGCAAATAAAAAAAATAACTTTTTGATAACAGATGAACCTGAAGAGAATTTACACCCAAAAAATAAAATTGATTTAACCAACTCTTTAGTTAAATTTGCAAATAGAGGTAATAAAGTTTTAATTACAACTCACTCAATGATGATAGCTGATATTGTAAATAATTATATATGCTTATCTAAATTAAATGATAATGATAAAAAAGATGTTTTAAAAGAGTATGGACTTGATGAAGAGTTGATTTTAAATGAAAAAGATGTTGGAATTTACTTTTTTAATGGAGAAGAGATAAAAGAGTATAGTGTTGGTGAGTATGGTGTTATGTTTAAAGATTTTGTAAAAGAGCAAGAAAAGATAGAAGACTTATCAATAAAAGTAAGTGATTTACTTTTTGAAAAATATAATAAAGAGTAAAGTTTGTATTTTAAAGATTTAAGAAGTATAGTTCAAAATAACTTAGGAACTTTAGATACTATAAAAAGTAATTTAAATGAAGTTATAGAAATTGAAGAGAAACAAAAAAGTACTTTAAAAAAAGTTTTTATTAAAAATATGCCAACAAAAAATATATGGTTATTTGAAAATGAAGAAGCTGATACAGTTTTTACAAGTAATGGAAATAAAGTTGAAAAAACGATTTTATATTTTCAAGAAAATAAGTTATATATAATTATGATTGAATTAAAACAAACTATGAATTGTGATAAATTAAAAGATACTCAAAAAAAAATTCAAGATTCACTTAGTTTCATATCAATTTTTTTACTTGTAAATCAACATAAAGATAAAATATATGAGAATATGAAAATTGTTCCAATAGGTATTTTATGTTTTAATAAAAATAGTTTTTTAAATGCAAATATTTCAAAAAATAAAGAAATATGCAGAAAAATGAAAGACAATATCTCTACTGAAAATTTAAATGAAAAATTTACAATAGAAATAGAGACATCTTCATTAGGTAATATAAAAATTCCTTTTAAAGCTTTTCAAAATCCAAACCAAAACAGTGATAATTTTTCAATAAACTTTAAGGAGTTGATAAATTAATGGAAACAACAGTAATTTTAATTTCAATTTTAAGAATAACAGTTTTTGTAATGTTAGCACTCTCAAGCTTAGCAATTTTAGTATGGCTTGAGCGTAGAATTTCAGCTTTTATGCAAGATAGAAGTGGTCCTAATAGATGTGCAATTAATAATATTCGCTTAGGTGGATTGGTTCAATCTGTGGCAGATGTGGTAAAACTTTTTACTAAAGAGGATTTCATACCAAACCACATAGAACATAGAGCATACTTCATATTTGCACCTATGATGCTATTTACATTAGTAGTTATGAGTTTAGGGGTTATTCCATTTGCAGATAATATCACTATAAATTCAAGAGAATTTATGATGCAACCATTGCCAATAGATATTGGAATTTTATGGTTTTTTGGGTTTGCAGGGCTTAGTGTTTATGGGATAATAATAGCTGGTTGGTCAAGTCATAATAAATACTCAATTTTAGGCTCAATTAGGGCAGCATCGCAGAGTGTTAGTTATGAGATTCCAATGGGTTTAGCAATTATTAGTATGTTAATTGTCTATGGAAGTGTAAATTTAAATGATATGGTTAGAGTCCAAAGTGAAACAATATTTGGGATAATCCCATCTTGGGGAATAATAATTCAACCATTAGCAGGAATCATATTTATTGTAACGGCTTTTGCCGAAACTAACAGAACCCCATTTGATTTAGCAGAGGGAGAGAGTGAATTAGTTGGTGGCTATCATACAGAATATAGTGGAATTAGATTTACACTCTTTTTTGCAGCTGAATATATTGCTATATTTATCTCTTCGGCATTGATTATAACTCTCTTTTTTGGTGGATATAATTTGCCTTGGGTAAGTACGGAGATGTTAAGAGAAAATTCGATTTTAATTTTAACAATTTTGGCAATTTCCATACCAATTATATTTTATAAATTTTTAGACTGGATGAACAAAAACAACACTTCAAAAGCTAAAAGTTTAAAAGCTAAAAGAGTATTAGAAGCTAAAGCACTCTCTAAATTTTTTATAACTATAACTGCTATTATAGAGTTAGTGATTTTATATAATCTATTTATGGGAGTTGAAAATTCACAAACTCTAGCTTTAATCATTCAAATAGTTACATTTATAATTAAGACTTTTATGATGATTTTTGTATTTATTTGGGTTAGATGGACACTTCCTAGATTTAGATATGACCAACTCCAAAAACTAGGCTGGACAAGACTTTTACCATTAGCTCTTATAAATATACTTATAACAACAATTGTGGTGGTGATATAATGGGAATAAAAGTAGTAAAAAGAAGGGGTAATACTCTTAAAGAGAAATTTTATCTACCTGCTATTTTTAGTGGAATGGGTGTAACGCTAGAACATTTTACTAAAAATATAATGGATAACTCAAATTTAGAAGTGTGTGAATATCCTGAAAAACAACCTAACGATATAACTAAGCGTTATCGAGGAAGTCACAGACTAACAACTCACGAAGATGATGGAACTATAAAGTGTGTAGCGTGTCATATGTGTGCTACAAATTGTCCAGCAGAGTGTATTTTTATTGAAGCCACAGAGAGGCGAGATGAGGGAAAAGCTGAAAAAATGCCAAAGAGTTTTAATATAGATTTATTAGAGTGTGTATTTTGTGGATTTTGTGTTGAAGCGTGTCCCCACGATGCAATTAGAATGGATAGTGGAATATTTTCAGTAATAGGCAAAAATAGAGAAGATTTTATTATCACAAAAGAGAAGCTTTTAGCTATAAAAGGAATAAAATGATAGAATTTTTAGCAAATAATCTATTTTATATCTTTGCATTTTTTGCAACTATTGGAGCAGTTGGACTTATCTCATTTAGACACCCATTAAATAGTGCAATTAGTTTTATTTTAACTCTTCTTTCACTTGCTGGTTTTTATGCACTTCTATCTGCAAAGATGCTTTTTGCAATGCAAATTATAGTTTATGCAGGGGCAATTATGGTTCTAATTTTGTTTGTAATAATGTTTTTAAATGTTACAAAAAAAGATTTAGTAAAAGAGCCTAAAAAGAATCTACTATTTATTATTATTGCTATAACTTTTTCGCCTATTTTGTTTTTTATAATTGGTGCTAATTTTGCAAGTGTAGAGTTTATTGCAGTTAATGAAAATTTTGGAAGTATTAAAGAGATTGGGAAAACTCTGTTTTTAGAGTGGGTCTATCCATTTGAGTTGATTTCAATTCTACTTTTAATCTCAATTATAGGTTCAGTTGTGATTGCTAAAGAGAGGAATTAAATATTATAAAGGCTAATTATGAAAAACATTTTTTTTATAAGCTTATTATTAAGTTTTAGTTTTGCAGATTTCATAAAGATTTCAAATACAGTTGTGGATAGAGCAAGAGGCTTACAGTGGCAAGATAATATAGAAGTTACTACAAATCACGGAGATTGGCATCAAGCACAACAATATTGCAAAAATTTAAAACTTGATGGATTTAATGATTGGAAATTACCTAGTAAAGAGTTACTTTTAACAATAGTTGATATAAGAAGATTTAACCCTGCAATTAATATCGCTTTTAAATACTCTAATGGGCTTGGATATTGGACATCAACATCTTATGCGAGAAATCACTATTATGGTAAAGCTTGGAATGTAAATTTTATGGACGGATATTCAAGATATAAAAATATTATTCCTAAAATAAGTAATAGATATGTTCGTTGTGTGAGGTTTAGTAGGTGATGGAAAATATAAAGGATTAAAAAAATGAATAGTCTGTTTTATAATAAAATTGA
The DNA here is from genome assembly GCA_016744535.1 of Campylobacteraceae bacterium. Lineage (GTDB taxonomy): Bacteria > Campylobacterota > Campylobacteria > Campylobacterales > BB28 > BB28. Next base: position 24,237 of record JADGEE010000035.1, on the reverse strand, counting down.
AAAAAACGATATGAATAGTGATGTTATTGAAAAAATTGAAAAGTATGTGAATAGTTCTCTTAAAGATAAGTTATATTTAATTAACGCTCCATTAGGTAAAAATAAATATAGTTATGATTACCAAGATAAAGTTATAGTTATCCTCTCTCCTAAACATAAAATTATATTTTTAGATTTAGCAAATGAAGAAGAGTTTAGAGATTATTTTGAAGATTTTATAGAAGATTTAGGTTCAATTTCTGATAAATTTGATTATAAAGAGTATATAGGAAGACCTAGAGAGTGGAGGAAACAAAAGTTAATAATTGATAAAAAACTTGATAGTAATTTTGATATTAAAAGTTTACTTAATGAAAATAAAATAGATAAAAATTTAGAAAGAAAAAATGAATTATTAATTTCTTTATTAACTGGAAGTATAAATGATATAAAAAATATTGCTATAGATGAGCCTAAATCACTGTTAGAAAAAATAAAAAATAAAATTGTGTTATTTGATGGAGAACAAATAAGATTTTTATATAAAGAATTAAATAAAAAATTAATATATATTCAAGGATTATCAGGAAGTGGTAAAACAGAGCTTTTATTACATAAATTAAAAGAGTTATATCTATCTTCTGAAGATAGCAAAATATTTTTTACATGTCATAATAAAGTTTTAGCTACTAATTTAGAAAAAAGAGTACCTAACTTTTTTAACTTTATGAAAGTAGAAAAACAAATTGAATGGGGTGAGCGATTATGGGTTACTAATGCTTGGGGTTCAGCTAGAAATAAAGATTCAGGTTTATATAGTTATATTTGTGATTTTTATCAAATTCCATTTTTAGGATGGAATCGAAATACAAATTATGAAGTTATTTTTAAATCAGCATTAAATGAGATAGAAAAAATAGATAAAGATAATTTTGAATATGCTTTTGATTATATATTAATAGACGAGAGCCAAGATTTTCCAGATATACTTTTTGAGTTATGTGAAAAGATAACAAAAGAGAGAGTCTATATAGCAGGAGATATATTTCAAAATATTTTTGAAAATGAGATTGATAAAAAAATTGTGAATGCTGATTTTATACTTAAACAGTGTTATAGAACTGACCCAAGAACATTTATGTTTGCACAAGCAATTGGAATGGGGCTTTTTGAAGAAAAAAAAATAAATTGGTTAAGTGATAAAGAGTGGGAAGATATTGGATATAAGTTAGAGAGAGAAAATAGAAATATTTCTTTGTATAGAGAACCTATAAAAAGATTTGAAGATTTAGAAATAGAGACTATTTCTAGTATGAACTTAGAATTAATTGATGGTAATAGTAATAATGATTTTATATTTGAAATAATTGATATTATTAAAAATATTAAAGAAAATAATCCTACCGTTAAACCTGATGATATAGCAGTTATTTTACTAGATGAAAATAAATATATTTATGAACTTGCAAATACTCTTGAATATGAAATGAGTAAATTAAATTGGAGGCTAAACAAAGGATACGAGAGTAAAGAAAAAATAGAGAATACGATTTTTCTAAGTAATAGAAATAATGTTAAAGGATTAGAATTTCCATTTGTAATATGTGTTACTGATGAACTTAAAAAAGATGATTACACATATAGAAATACTCTATATACAATGCTTACAAGGTCTTTTATTCAATCTTATCTTTTAATTCCTGACAGTAAGGAGTTAAAAATTCAACAAGATGGTTTAGAGATAATAAATAAAGAAAGATGTATTAAAACAATTGAACCTACAAATAAAGAGAAAGAAAGAATAAAAAACACTATTATTAAATATAAAGAGGAAGCAAATATCTCTTATAAAGATTTTTTAACTCAAATATTTAATAAATTAAATATGGATTCAAGGTGTAGGAAAAAACTTGAAAAAAATATAAATGAAAATTTGCAAGATGAAGATAAATTTAATAGAGAATTTGTAATAGAATATATAGAAGCTAATATAAAGTTTCTTTGCAAATGAAGAGATATGAATTTGATATAGATGAGTTTTATTTAAATAGATTTTTTCCAAAAGAGAGAGTAAAAAGTAAAGCCCAAGTTATAGAAATTTTAATGGAATCTATTAACTATATGCTCTTAAATCCAAATCTAGAAAAAGATAAAGTTAAAGGCAAAATTATTTTACAAATAGATAAAATGAGTCGCATTTTTTTCTTCAATGATAATAAACAAAAATACTTTTCAATTGTATTTCCATTTTATATTGATAAAGTAGATAATAAATATAATTTTTTATTTCAAAATTTTATAGAAGTTGATAATAGATTAACTTCACAAGTTATCTCAATAATCAAATGTGATGAATTTAAAGCTAATTGTAGTTTAGATTTTTTTGACATAAGATGTGAATATGAAGATGAATGTGATGAAGATTTTTGGATATTTTTAACTGAATTGTTATTAATAGAAGATGGTTATATTAGATATGATTATGATGAAGAGAATTATAAAAAATTTAAAAATTTAGGTGAAGAACATAAACATCCTTTAAATCATTATGATTTATTTTATTCAAGTAATGCAACTTTTAAAATAGGATTAAAAGAGTCATTAAGTGAAGATGATTTTATTGATTTATTAAATATTAATACAGATTGTAAATATTTAGGAGAAAACTAAAATGTCCCTAACCGAATTTTTAGATAGCTTAACATTAGAGAGGGATTAAAAATTAAACTTAATAAATTAAATATTCTTAAAAAAATATATTATAATATAATCATAAAAAATTATAAAGGGTTATTGTGAAAAAAATATTTTTATTAAGTTTTTTATTAAGTTTAAGTTTTGCAGATTTTATAAAACACTCAAATAGTGTGATAGATAGAACAAGAGGATTGCAGTGGCAAGATAATATAGAAGTTATGATAAACCACGGAAATTGGCATCAAGCACAGCAATATTGCAAAAATTTAATACTTGATGGATTTAATGATTGGAGATTGCCAAATAAGGAGGAGCTTTTAACGATAGTTGATGCAAGAAGATTTAATCCAGCAATTGATATTGCTTTTAAATACTCTAATGGATTAGGTTATTGGACATCAACATCTTACGCAAGAAATCACTATTATGGTAAGGCTTGGAATGTAAATTTTATGGATGGATATTTAAGATATAAAGATATTATTCCTAAAACATATAAGAGATATGTTCGTTGTGTAAGGTTTAGTAGATAATAGATATTAAAAATTATTTAAATAGTTAGGATAGAAAATGGGAATTGATGGTTATATTTTTATGAGTATTTTACTCTTTTTAATAGGTGCTTTAAGTGTTGTTGTAAGGCGAAATATTTTTATAGTGTTTATGTCAATTGAGTTGATGTTAAACTCTGTAAATTTAGCATTTATCGCTTTTAGTAGATACTATGGCGATATGGATGGTCAAGTAATATCTATGATGGTGATGGGAGTCTCCGCGGCCGAGGCTGCGTTAGGACTTGCGATTTTAATTTTAGTCTATCGAAATCGTCACTCATTTGACATTGATATTTTTAATCTATTAAAAGGGTAAATAGTTATGTTAGCTACACTTATACCAGCTCTGCCATTTTTAAGTTTTATGTTTATTGGATTTTTATATCTATTTAATCTGAAATCTAAAAAAATTAGTGATTTACAATTTGGCTACTTAGCCTCTATTGCTCCTATTATAAGCTTTTTTATAACTTTAAAGCTCTTTTTTGAATTGGAAAAGCCAGAGTTAATTCATCTATTTAACTGGATAAAAGTTGAAGATTTTTATATAAAAGTTGGATTTTATATCGATAATTTAACTCTTTTTATGATGCTTTTTATCACTTTTATAGGAAGTTTAATTCATATATACTCAATTTATTATATGAGAGGTGAAGAGGGTTTTGGAAAGTTTTTTGCATATTTAAATCTATTTATGAGTAGTATGTTGATTTTAGTTTTAGCCTCGAATCCTATTTTTATGTTTGTTGGTTGGGAAGGGGTTGGAGTTAGCTCATACTTGCTTATTAGTTTTTACTACAATAAAAAAGAGAATGCAATTGCTGGAAATAAAGCTTTTATTGTAAATAGAATTGGTGATTTTGGTTTTTTAATTGCAATTGCCTTACTTTTTAATGCAACTAATTGGAGTGGATTTGATTATATATATTTAAAAGCTAGTGTAGATAATATTTCAGAAAACACTCTTATTTTAATTGCCTTTTTTCTATTTTGGGGAGCAAGTGCTAAGTCTGCTCAATTTCCACTCTTTGTTTGGCTACCTGATGCAATGGCGGGACCTACTCCAGTTTCAGCACTAATTCACGCAGCAACAATGGTAACAGCAGGAATTTATTTGATTGCTAGATTTAGTTTTATCTATGTAGAAGTTGAGGTCGTAGGTCAAGTTATAGCCTATATTGGAATTTTTACAGCACTTATTTCAGCTCTGATTGCAACTAGAGCAAATGATATTAAAAAGATTTTAGCATACTCAACAATTAGTCAATTGGGATATATGTTTGTAGCGGTTGGGCTTGGAAGTTACACCGCTGGTCTTTTTCACGTATTTACTCACGCATTTTTTAAAGCACTTCTATTTTTGGGAGCAGGTGCAATTATTTACGCACTTCATCACGAACAAAATATATTTAATATGGGTGGCTTAAAAGATAAATTAAAACCTATATTTATTCCAATGTTAATAGCTACTTTAGCAATTAGTGGAATTTTTCCACTTGCAGGATTTTTTAGTAAAGATGAAATTTTATTTGTAGCATTTTCAAGTGGGCATTATGATATTTGGTTAATGGGTGTTTTTATCGCATTTTTAACAGCTTTTTATATGTTTAGAATGATATTTTTAGTCTTTTTTAACAAAGAGAATAAAACTCATAAAATTTTAGAAGTTCCTATTGTTATGAAATTTGTTTTATATATTTTAGCCATCGGTTCAATTCTAGCAGGTTTTATTGGAATTCCTTACGCATTAGGAGGAAGTAATTTAATTCATCACTACTTATCAGATTCAATTTATGAATTAACTCACCATAGTGTTGAAAATTATATAATTTATCTACTTATGTTAATAAATACGATAGTAGCATTATTAGGGATATTTATTGCATACAAAAAATATTATAATTTTAATGAAGAGAAGACAAGTGCATTAAATACTCTATTTTTAAATAAATTTTATATTGATGAAATATATGATTATCTCTTTGTAAAATCATTAAATAAGTTATCTAATTTAACAGAGATATTTATAAATCAAATTTTAATAAATAAAATTGTTGGTAGTATTATTTTAATTTACGCTACAACTTCCTCAATTTTTATAAGAACTCAAACAGGTAAAATTAGAATGTATGCTTTTTATTTAGTTTTAGGAATTTCGTCTATGTTTTTGTATAATTATTAACACAAGGAGTAAGATATGACTGCATTAAGAGAATTTGTAAAAGTTAAAAATCATCAAATTATTTTAGATTTACCTGCTGATTTTGATTATGAAAATGTAGAGGTAATTGTTATGCCAGTAAAAGAGGCAGAGTGGGATTATTGGAGTGAAGAAGAGATAAAAAATTTCGGAAAACACTCCACAGGATTATCCTCAAATGATTTTGAAGATGATGATGAAGATTATTCAAAATGGTAAAAAATATTTATTTTACTAATATAGCATACTCTAATTTTAAACAATTAAAAGGTAGACCAATATTGTTATTTAAAGAGTTAGAAAATGACTTTTTATTTTTGCCTTTGACATCAAATTTACAAAGAGATGGAATAGTATTGAATAATGATGATTTAATTGATGGTGAATTAAAAAAAGAATCAGTAATTATCGTTCCAAAAATAAGTGCAATAGATAAAAATATAATCTTGAACAGTAAATTTATAGGAACTCTAAAAAATAGCAAATTTGATGAACTATTATTAAAACTGTGTGCTTCATTGGAGTGTATAAAATAAACTTTATATAGTATTTGAATTTTTTGTAAAGGCGAATTTAATCATCAAAAAAAGTGTATTAAACAAGAAAACAAACTTCAAGGAGAGAGAAATGAGAAAAGGTTTATTTTTAATTTTATTATTTATTAATGTTGTTGCATTTGCAGAAACTTTTAATGTTTCAAATGTATCTGAATTTAGACAAGCGTTAGAGAATGTATCTCTAAATGGTGAAAATGATGTAATCATTTTAGATAAAGGTATCTATAAAACAACAGAGGACGGATTAGGTAGTTTTAAGTATGATGACCAAGAAGAGGCTAATATCACTATCAAAGCAAAAGAAGGTTTAGTCAGAGAAGATGTTATTTTAGATGGAAATGGCACGAATACAGTTTTATATTTTCAAAATGAAAGTGATTCTACTTTTACGCTAGAAGGTGTGAGTGTTGTTAATGGAAAAAGAGGATTATATTTTAATAAAAATTTAATTGTAGATGATTGTAATTTTACTAATAATAGTGCTAATGGTAGTGGTGGAGCTATTTTTGCTGATTCTAATTTAACAGTAACAAACTCCACTTTTACTAATAATAGTGCTAATGATAACGGAGGTGCTATTTATGCTCGTTCTACTTCAACAGTAACAAACTCTGCTTTCACTAATAATAGTGCTAATGGTAGTGGTGGAGCTATTTTTGCTGATTCTAATTTAACAGTAACAAACTCTGCTTTCACTAATAATAGTACTAGTGATTATTATGGAGGTGGAGGAGCTATTTATGCTCGTTCTAATTTAACAGTAACAAACTCTGCTTTCACTAATAATAGTGATAATCGTAAAGGTGGTAAAGGTGGAGCTATTTATTCCTATCCTACTATTTATTCCTATTCTACTACAACAGTAACAAATTCAATTTTTACTAATAATAGTGCTAAAGATGGAGGAGCTATTTATGTTCGTTATAATTCAATAATAACAAATTCAACTTTTACTAATAATAGTGCTAATGATAACGGATGTGCTATTTATGCTGTCTCTACATCAACAATAACAAATTCTACTTTTTTCAATAATCAAGGTAATAATATATTATATGGAAGAGGAAGTTTTATAAATAATATATTTAATGAAAATAATGGCTCTCAAATATATTTTAGAGGAGATAGCAAAGTATATAATAATTATATAGATTACTTAAAACTTGAAAATGAAGAACCTTATACTATAATCAAAAAAAACAATATCCAACCAAATGGTGAAAATGTAAACTTTATAGATAATAACTTAAGAGTTGATAGCAGTTCTATTTCAATAGATAAAGGTTTAAACCCTGAAAGTGAAAATTTTAAAAGTATAATAGATGAGTTTGTAAGTTCAGAAGAAACAAAAGAGTTTATATATGAAACTTTACAGAGTGATAAAGATGGAAATAGCAGAGTTACTAATGGTATTATAGATTTAGGTGCTTATGAGTATGGGGCTACAAAAACAACAGATACAGCACCAATAATTGAAAATATCAAATATACAGCACCTAATAAAGTATTTACAGATATATATTTTGATTTTAATATAAGTGTTAGTAGTGGTAGAGAAGTAGCTAATATTTATGTAGATTTTGGAGATGGAATTTTTACAGAAGTAGATTCTATAAATGTTAAATATCAATTTACAACGGCAAAAGATTATGAGATTAAAATTAAAGTTATTGATAGTGAGGGTGAAGAGACAATTAAATCATTTCCTATAACTATTAGTGATTTAACTACAAATGAAGCTATCGAATATGGTAAAAATATATGTAAAGAAAATCCTAATGAGTGTGGAATTAATTCAACTTATCAAACAAGTAACTCTAATCTTGATTCTTTAGCTAATCATCTAAGTAATTTACCAATTGGTTGGAACTTAGTTGGAACAAGTGAAGCATTAAACGATTATTCAATCTTTGATAATATTGATACAATTTGGGCTTTTAAAAATAATAAATGGACTTGGCAAGACCCAAAATTACCTACAAGAATTAATATAGAATCTTTTGACGGTTTTTGGATAAAAAAATAAAATGCCGACATATATTAATCCATTAACTGATTTTGGATTTAAAAGAATTTTTGGAAATAGAGAAATTTTAATGAGTTTTTTAAATGATTTATTGCCAATAGAGCATAAAATTGTAGATATTACATTTAAAAACATTGAAAAACTTGGAGCAACGGAAGACGATAGAAAAGCTATATTTGATTTGAGTTGTACAGATGAGAGAGGGGATGAATTTATAGTTGAACTTCAAAGAGCTAAACAGGCACATTTTCAAGATAGAGCTTTATATTACACAACTTTTCCTATACAGGAGCAAGCAAGAAGAGGAAGTTGGGATTTTAAATTAACAAATATATTTTTTATAGGAATTTTAGATTTTAAAGTAACTGCTTTTGATGATGAAAATTATATACATCACGGACAAATAACTGATATAAACTCTAAAAAAGTGATGAATACGAGTTTAAACTTCATTTATATAGAATTAACAAAATTTAAAAAAGAGCGACAAGAGTTAGCAAATCATCTTGAAAAGTGGATTTATATATTATCAAATCTTAGTTCTTTAGATAATATTCCAGAAGAGTTTAAGAGTGATGAGTTAATAGAGAGTGCTTTTGATATTGCAAGTTATGCAAAATTAAAACCCCAAGATAGAGATAATTATGAGAGAAATTTAAAATATTATAGAGATTTAATAAATTCATTTGAGAGTCTAAAAATGGATGGAAGAAATGAAGGAATTATAGAGGGAAAAATAAAAGGTGAAAAACAAGCAAAAATAGAAATTGCTAAAAAATCTATATTAAAAGGTTTGAATATGAATATGATTTCAGATTTAACTGGTTTAAATATTGAAGAGATAAAAAAATTACAAGAGGAACTAAGGTGATAGAATTTATATTATCTCATACACTAAGTCTTTTAATTTTTGTACCATTTTTTGTGGGAACTTTTATATTAATAACTCCACTAAATGATTACTTTAGAAAACTTATTATTTTAATTACACTTGGGTTTATAATGTTACTTGGTATATATCTATTTTCAGATTATACAGGATTAAATGAGTTTAAATATAAAGAATATTATACGCTTATTGAAGCTTATGGAGTCGATTATAGAGTTGGAATTGATGGATTAAGCCTACTTATTGTTTTAATTGTGGCTTTTTCATTTCCTGCTATTTTCGTACTTCTTAGTAATAAAAGTAAAGGTTACTGGGCAAATATGCTCTTTTTACAGAGTGCATTAATGGGCGTTGTTTTAGCAGAAGATTTAATTATGTTTTATATCTTTTGGGAAGCGATGTTACTTCCTATATTCATTATGATTGGACTTTATGGAGAAGATGGTAAAGTTAAAGCCTCTATAAAATTACTTCTCTATACAATGGTTGGCTCACTTGTTATGCTATTAGCTATTATATTTTTAGGATTTGAGTATTATCATCAATTTGGAAGTTGGAGTTTTTCTATTGCTCATTTATCTAATTTAAATATTGACCACGACAAAGCAACTCTTCTATTTTTTGGGTTTATGTTTGCTTTTTCAATTAAAATTCCACTTTTTCCACTTCACGGATGGCTTAGTGACGGTTATGCAAAAGCTCCAATTGGAGCAACTTTTGCACTCTCTGCTGTAGCGTCAAAAGTGGCAGTTTATGCGATAATGAGATTTGTATTACCACTATTTCCAAATGAGTTTGTTATATTTGCGGACTTTTTTATTATTATGGGAATAATCTCAATGATAGTTTTTGCACTTTTAGCCTTAGCACAGAGTGATTTAAAAAGAATGTTAGCTTACTCTTCCGCCTCACATTTAGGGTTAGTAATTGCTGGTATTTTTGGATTAACTTATGAGTCTTTAAGTGGTTCAGTATTTCAAATAGTAGCCCACGCACTAGGAACTGGATTACTCTTTTTAATGATAGCAATTTTAGAAAAACAGCTCCACACTAGAGAAATTAAAAATTTAGGAGGTATTGCAAAAGTAGCCCCTATATATTCGATATTTTTTATAATAGGTATTTTTGCGATTGTTGGACTTCCTGCGACAAGTGGATTTATTGGAGAATTTTTAATAATTATAGGGCTTGTGAAAGTTAATTTATATTATGGATTAATTGCCACCACAACTATTATTTTAAGTGCTATTTATCTATTTAGAATGTATAGAAGAGTATTTTTTGATGGTATTAATAATTTAAGCAAAAATTTTCAAGATTTAAGTAAAAAGCAAATTTTTGGGCTTTTACCTTTTTTATTAACAATTTTTGCACTTGGGTTTTATCCAAAATTTATTACAGATAAAACTGAAACAACTGTCAATAATTATATTTCACATATTCAAAAAGTAAAAGAGAAAACTCTAAATAGGATAACCAATGATAGATAATATATTCTCTTTAATACCTCTAGGTATTTTATTAATTGGTGCATTAAGTTTAATGCTTATCTCTTCAAAAAATATAAGTAGAGATAGAGTAATTAATTTAACTCTTCTCTTTTTAGTTTTAACTCTGATTAGTTCTATAATAATTGTAAAAAGTGGAATCAATAGTAATTTAGGAGTTACAAGCACTATTTTTTCAGGTATGCTTTTTATTGATAATCTCTCATCATTTAGCATAATATTATTGACTACTTTAACTATTATTATACTTTTAAGCTCAAAATTTTATTATAAAAATACTCCTTTGAAAATAGAGTATTTCTCACTAATACTCTTTGCACTATTTGGAATGATTTTAATGGGAATGGGAGCAGAACTTATTAGTATGTTTATAGCACTTGAAATAGCCTCACTATCGCTATATATCTTAACTGGATTTGATAAAAGTAGTTCTAAATCAACAGAAGCAATTTTAAAATATTTTATATTAAGTTCATTTATAGGAGCATTTTATTTAATGGGAAGTGCTTTAGTTTATGGGGCAATTGGTTCAACTAATTTAATAGAGATATCAAATTATTTATCCCAAAATGATATAAGTGATAATAAGCTTTTAATTGCAGGAGTTATTTTAATATTTTCTACAATTTTATTTAAAATTACAGCTTTTCCCTTTCACTCTTGGTCACTTGATGTTTATAGCGGGGCTAATATTCCAATTACAGCTTTCTTAATTGGAGTCTCTAAAGTTGCAGGGTTTATATTTTTTATTAGAATTGCTTTAGGTGGATTTTTAAATGCTAGTGAAATTTGGCAAGAGTTACTATTTTTTATAACTATTTTTACTCTCTTTACTGGAAACTTATTATCATTTAAACAAGAGAGTGTTAAAAAGATGTTAATAGCCTCTTCAATTGTACATAGTGGTTATATTTTAATCTATTTTAGTGCAATTAATAGTTTTAATGTTCAATCTATTTCACCAATCTTATTTTATTTAATAGCTTATTCTTTTGCAATTTTAGGCGTATTGACTGTAATGAGTTATATAAGCTATGAGAATAAATTAAATTTTGAAAATTTTAAAGGACTGTTTCATAAGAGACCTTTTGCATCTTTAGCAATTAGTATATTTATGCTCTCTTTTATTGGTTATCCATTAACTATTGGATTTTTGGGTAAGTTTTATCTATTTGCATCAGCATTAGAGAATAATCAATTAATTTTAGTAGTTTTTGGAGTTATCAATACAATTTTATCACTCTATTATTACCTGAAATTAATTGTATATATCTATTTTTATGAGTATCATTCAGATACACACTTTCAACCAACTTATTTAACAAAATTAACGGTATCATTTATAGTACTTATTGTGTTACTTGGGGGTGCTGGAGTTATTGATATAGATTTAATTAATAAATTTTTATTATAAAAAAGCTATAATCATTTTAGAAATTTTTTAAAGGATTTAAAGTGGCTAAATTTATTCAACACAAGAGTGAATATATCAATGCTGATAATATTACACACTTTCATACAAAGGTTGTAGTTAAGTATTTAACAAGACACGAAATTACAGAAGAAGATTTGCATAGGTTTAAATTAAAAGATAATTGTGAAATACAATCTTATGTAATTCATATCTATTTTGTGGGTGATACTTATGATGATTTAAAAATCTATTTTGAGAGAGAAGATGAAGTTAAAAAGTTCGTTGATAGTATAATTTAGAGGAAATAAAAAAATGAAAAAATATTTTAAAATTTTAATAACACCTATATTTTTATCATCACTTTATGCTAATGGTGATTATACTTTTAATACTAAAACACTTATGAATAGTTATAATTTAGTAGGTGTTGATGTTATGTCAAGTGCCACAACTTTACCTGATAATATGGAGTTAGTTGATGTCGGAGATGGAACTTTAAATATTGAAACAAAAGCTATAAAGTTAGAAGAGTTTAATCTATTTGTACAAACTACAATTAATGTAAAAGAGAGTGGTTCTTTTGTTGTAAATATTAACTTAAGTGATGAAAATTTAAACCAAATGGCACAAAGCAGTATAGATATTAAAGAAGTAATGGATATAACTTTTTTATCAAATGGTGATTTAAATGCTAGTTTTAAATTAGAGAATATGGATATAAATTTTTATGCTTCTAAAAATGGAGAAGTAAAACTCAATATGATAAATGATGAGGGTGTAGCTAAAAAGTTTAATACTCCAATAGACAGTAAAACTGTAATGAGTGAATATGGAGATTTTATATCTACTAATGAGTTTAATGCCTCTGATGGAACTTTAAATACAGAAATTGTTACAAAAATGGATGGGACACTTTGGGCTAAAGCTACAAATTCATTAGGAGAGACTTTTGAAATTTCACCACCTAGTGAATCAATAGAGGCAAATATAGAAGTTGTTCAAGATAGTTTATTAGATTCGTTTAAAGATACTTCATCTAATAGAGTTTTAAAATTAAAAAGTATTAAAAATGGAGGACTTAAATCTACATATAGCGTTAGACGAGAGTTTTCACTAAAAGATTATTTTGCAAGAGCTATTGATGTTAATAGTGGAAGTGATATTTTAGTTATTCCTAATGGAGAAGTTACTTGTGAGCAAAATAGTTTTTTTGATGGTAAAAAAAATGTTATTTTAACAGATGGAAGTGCTAAAATTATAGTTGATGGTATTGAAGATGATATGAAATTAAATGAAGAGTATATTTTAAATTCTGCAAAAAATAAAATTTTAAATATTAAAAAAAGTTGGAATTTAATTGCAATTCCAGTCCAAACAGATGTAAACTTATCTGAATTTAAAAATTTTGAAACTATTTGGAGTTTTAAAGATAATTGGTTCAAAAACCCCGAAATAATATCAAGTGGAGTAGGCTTTTGGATTAACTCAAATATTGAAAATAATATAAGTTTTTGGGGAGTTGATTATAAACCAAACTTTAATGATTTAAATAGTTCGTGGCAACTATTTGGAACTGGTCAAAATTTAACAAATTTAAAATCAAATTGGGATTTTAAAAAAGTTTGGACTTATGATAATAACAAATGGACAGAGAATCCTGAAGTTATAAAAGAGGGTATAGGTTTTTGGGTTTTACCTTAAATTTAATTTGTTATAATAAACAAAAAAATAGGAGTAATTATGTCCGATATTTTAAAAATAGGTAAATATGAATTTAATTCAAGATTAATTGTAGGAAGTGGTAAATATCCAGATTTTCAAACCACAAAAGACGCAACACTTGCAAGTAACTCTGAAATGATAACAGTAGCAGTTAGAAGAGTTAATATAACTAATCCAAAAGAAGAGAATTTAATGGATTACTTTAAAAATACAGATGTAAAAATGTTACCAAATTCTGCTGGTTGTACAACTGCTGAAGATGCAATTACACTTTTTAGATTAGTTCGTGAAGCGACAGGAATTGATATTATTAAACTTGAAGTTATTGGAGATACTGCAAAAACTCTCTATCCTGATGTTTTAGAAACACTAAAGGCTTGTGAAGTTTTAGCAAAAGATGGGTTTACAATTATGACTTATACAAATGATGACCCAATTATGGCAAAAAGACTTGAAAATGCGGGAAGTCACGCGATTATGCCATTAGCTGCTCCAATTGGAAGTGGTTTAGGAATTCAAAATAGATATAATATTGTATTTATAAAAGAGGCTGTTAGTGTTCCTGTTGTAGTTGATGCTGGAGTTGGGTGTGCAAGTGATGCTGCTATTGCTATGGAACTTGGAGCGGATGCTGTTTTAACAAATACAGCTATTGCTGGAGCTAAAAATCCAGTATTAATGGCACAAGCTATGAGAGAGGCTGTAAAAGCTGGTAGAATGAGTTATTTAGCAGGAAGAATTCCTAAAAAACCTTATGCAACGGCATCTTCACCTAGTGAAGGAATAGTTCAATTTTAAAATTAAACTCTCTCAAAATTTCCATAAAAAAGTTTCCTTTTGTAAGGTTTTTATCATATAAAAAAAAATTTTATTCAAAAACAAACTTTTTTATGAATTATTTAATAAATTTTATGTACAGTACTAAAACAATTTAGAAGGCTATAATTAATGGATAATAAACAAAATCTTTTTATTGATAAAAATGTTACAAAAGAAGAATATGAAAAAATGATGAAACCAAGCAATAATGATAATAGTATTGATGATATAAAAATTAAAGCGAATGAGCTTCCTGAATATTTTTATGATTTTTCATTTTTAGAAGAATATAATGAAGAAGATTATTAATGACAATAGTTACAGAAAATGAAATTAAAAAAATAATATCAAATATTGGTTTAAATATTCAAAATAGTAAACAAAATAAAACTGTAATATTTGATGCTAGTGTAACTAGTCGAGTTTTTAATTTATATAATAAATTAAACCCCATTTTAAAAACTAAAATGAGCTTAAAAAATGAGAAAGATGATAGTGATAAGATAGATAGACATAAAATAGCTTCAATAATATTAGTTTCTATTATTTATTCTGAACCTTTTAATTTAAATGATAGTTCTAATACGGATAATGTTAATTATTTAGAGAAAAATGCAAAATATCTTTTAGCTATTAGAGTTGCTTTAGCTATATTATATTTTTTTGATAAAAGAAAGGAATATAAGCACCTATTAAAACATAAATATATTAATACTGAATTAGTTAGATTGATACATTCAAATTCAAAATTAGTTAAAAATATATGTGAATTAAAAATTAATGTTGGAAGTTTATTTTTCTATTCTCATATTTTCTACCATATAGAGGAATATATATCAGCGTAATAATAAATACAACAGAACTATTTTAAAATTTCTTTAAATTTTTTTATAATTAAATTTTTTTCAAATTTCCTTGCCCTTTGCATTGCAATTTTTTGATAATTCTCTTTTAATTCTTTATTTTTAACTATTATATCCATAGCTTTTTGTAGTAATTTTTCATTTTTGATTGGAGTTAAAATTCCATACTCTGCAATCTCTATTTTATCTTTTAATTGATAGTTTATATCACTTTTGGGTGCTAAAATCTCTCTAGGACCACTTTTGCAGTCTGTACTAATAATTGGTAATCCACAACTTAGGGCTTCAATTAAAACATTTGGAAAGCCTTCGTGATTTGAGCCAAAAATAAAACAATCAGATTTACTTAAATATTTATATGGATTTACATCAAACCCAATTAAAAATATTTTATCTTGTAACTTTAAATTTTCTATTAAATTTAATAAATCATCTCTTAACTCTCCATCACCCAAAATTAATAATTTAGCATTAATATTTTTTAATTTAGAAAAAGCTTTTATTATTAATTGATGGTTTTTACCAACATCTAAACGACCAATAGTAATAAATATAAAATCATCTTTTTCTATTTTAAAGTCTATTTTCTCTTTTGATAAATTTTGAATTTTTTCTATATCAAAAGGGTTATGAATTGTTATA
The DNA here is from genome assembly GCA_016744535.1 of Campylobacteraceae bacterium. Classification (GTDB taxonomy): domain Bacteria; phylum Campylobacterota; class Campylobacteria; order Campylobacterales; family BB28; genus BB28. The sequence goes on along the minus strand of JADGEE010000035.1, from coordinate 8,367 downwards.
ATATTTTTTTTAATATTAAAGTTTTTAATTAAATCAACTCTATTACCATTTGAGTTTGCGATAATTAAATCAGCTTTTGGATATAGAAATTTAATTAAAAATCTATTTATATAAGAGAGTAAATTTTTATATCCATATTGTAAAGATGGATTAGCCCTCTCACTAATAATTATTTTTGATTTATTAAAAAACATTTTTGATAGAGTATTTATATAATTTGGTCTATTCATAAGTGATAGAGAAGTTTCTATATTATTTTTTTTACAAAATTTTTTATATTTAAGTGCTAAAAATGGAAGTTTTAAAAGTTTTTTAATTCCACTCTCTTGTGGATTTGATTCTTCTAAATAGAAAATGTTTATATTTTTATCAATTTCATAATCTATTTTTTTACTCATTAAAACTAAAGTTATATCAAACTCTTTTAACTCATTAAGTAAAATAGAGACTACTCGCTCTGCCCCTCCACCTGCTAGAGAGTAAATTAAGATAGATATTTTTTTATTAATTTTAAAGCCTTATTATAATCATCAACTCTATTTACATTTAAAAATTCATTTTCATCTTTAAACTCTATAAAACTGCTATCACTATTTTTAATTAAATAATTTAATTTATGGTTATCACTATCTATCATCTCTTTTATTTTAGGTATTATATTTTTAGAGTAGATTCCACAAAGAGGTTCAACTCCATTTGGGCTTTTAGCTACTACAATTTCACTACCAAAATTTATAATCTCTTTAATAGTCTCTATTTTAATAAATGGAGTATCTACACTTATTAAAAAAATTCTATCCTCTTTTAACTCTTCAAAAATAGATAAAAGTGCAATTGTTGGAGCAAAAGTTTCATTATTATCTTTTATAAAATTTGCTTTAAAATTAAATTTATCTAATTTAGTAGAGATATAAACTCTCTTAAAGCAAGCACTTAATCTATGGTATTGAAATTCACTTAAAGTATTATATCCACCAAATGGTAAAAGTGCTTTATCAGCTTTCTCCATTCGGCTACTTTTACCTCCAGCTAAAATAACTATTGGTATATTAGATTTCATAATCAACAACTCGCCTCTCACTAGCGATTGTTTTAATAAATTTAACTACTTTTATATGCTCAAGATGTTTAGTATAAATTTCTAAATCTGCTTTAGTTTTAAATTCAGAGTAAATTATAAAATCACTTGGATTTGCATCAAGTCCAAAATCTATTCCAACTTCGATATGGATTATTTCACTAATTTTATCTTTTAATGACTCAATAAGCTCTTTTGCTTTTAGTAAATTATTCTGTTTATTTTCATCTTTAACTTTAAAAGTAACTATATGTTTAACCAATTTTCAACTCCCTTGATTTGAAATAAAAATAGCTGTAATATCATCCTCATAAGCAAATTTTTTAGTTTTAAATGAGCTTTCAAAATCTATCTTTATCTCTTCAAAAGTATCTCTTTTTTGAAAGGACTCTTTTAAATCACTAAGTGAAAACTCTTCGTGTTCAATTATTCCATCTGAATAAAAAATTAAATTAAATTTTTTTGCAAGATTTAATTTTTCTATGTTGTAATTCTCTAAATGTCTAGTTAAAGGAGGATTATTTGATTTATATCTAATAATTTCTCCTTTAATTAAATCTTTTGCTAATATCGGATACATTCCAAAAGTTGCGTGTTTTGCACTGAAAGTTTTTTGATTTACTAAAATAAAGCTAAGTGAAACTGACTCATATTCCAATAGATAACTCTTTATATACTCATTGTAATCAAATATTAGTTTTTCTAAATTAAAAGTACCTTTTGTAGTTGAAATTACAATAGCTCTATTTATAAATGCGGCTGAGAGTGTTGCTGTTACTGCAGCACTTAAACCTTTCCCCATACTGTCAATTATATAAAATAGAGTTTCATCTTTATCTATTTTACATATTCCATAAATATCCCCACTTAAAATTTCAAGTGGCTCATAGTAAATTTCACATTGAATATTTAACTCTTTTGAATCATCTTTAATAATTAATTTCTCTTTTTCAAATGCGAGTTTTTGTTCAGCTGTAATATATTTATTTCTACTTTTAAGCTCACTTAACTCTTTGCTTTTAAGTCTTTTTTCAATTGCAAATCTCTTTTTTGCTTCATTTTTTAAATATAAATCTTTTGCTACTTTAAATACAGTCTTTTGGAGTTTATCAAGTGAAATAGGTTTTATTAAAAATTTATCTACACCTATATCAATAGCTTCTAAGAAGACATTCTCATCATTATAAGCAGTTGTTAAAATAATTGGAATTTCAAAATCACTCTCTCTAATTTTTGCACTCATTTCAAGCCCGTCCATCTCGGGCATTTCAATATCTGTAATTATAATATCTGGTTTAAATTGGTCATAAATTTCTAAACCATCTACACCATTTTCAGCAACAAATAGAGTTTGGGTATATTTTTTTAAAATTTTACCAAAAACATCTCTAATTACTCTATCATCTTCAACATATAAAATACTTAACTGTTGTGCATAAAATTTAGGGTCATTTATATCTCTCTCTTCTTGTAATTCAATTGCCGATGAGAGTTTAATAAAAAATGTAGATTTTTTTCCATTTTCACTAAAAAAGAGTGCTTCACTCATCTTTCTAGACATTAAAAGCCCTCTACCTCTATATTCACTACTAGTTACATTAGCTGTTTTTAAAAAATTAAAGCCGTCTCCATAATCTTTAATACTCACTTTTAATAAATGATTATCATAAATAGAAAGCTCAATCTCTAACTCTTCATCAACACTGTCTTCAGATTCTTTAAGATAAGCATCAAAAGTATGCTCTTCAATTAATTTCTGTTTTTTCTCACTACTAATCTTTAATGCTCCGTGTTCATAAGCGTTTAAAATTAACTCATTTAAGATAGTAATAGCACTACTTACTGTTTCAATATTATTACATCTTGAATTTAAAAGCTCTTCAATTTCATCTTCTAATTTATGAATATTATCTTTTTTAGCTTTAATTGAGTAGTGATAAGTTGTATTTGAAATTTTGGGTAGAAGTGAATTTAAAAACATAAATGAAAATGGAGTATTATTTTTTTTTGTGTAAAAATTTTTTACAATATCTTTTACAAAAAGTATATCTTTACAATTATTTTCAAAATATTGAGAACAACTATCGTTATTTAAAATATATAACAACTCTAAATTATCTAAAGCTATACTCTTAATATGAAATTTTACATCAAATGTATGTTCTCGTTCCTCTTTTGGTTCGTGATGAATAATTTTTAAATCACTATTTACCTTTTTTATAAAGAGATACTCTATATTAAATTCAATATAACTCATTGTCTTTTGTGAATAATCTATTAAACCTAAAAATATAGAATCTTCAACATTATAAAACTCTTTTCTTATCTCTTTTATAACTTGTAAAAAAGATTGATTAGAGAAAGAAAAGTTTTCTATAAACTCTAAAACTTTACTATTTGCAGAAAATGCAAAAAAAAACTTTTGAGTATATTTTGTTGAAATATCCAAAATAGTTGTATGTTTTTGTCCAGAATCAAATGACTCTAAAAAAAAATCATCTCTATATAAATAATTGCTATGCATATTTATTATGACTTTTTAATATTTAACGCATTAATTAACTCTAACATATCAAATAACTCATATAATCTATCATTACCTACATTTATAGTTAAATTAGCCTTATCTACATTAACTTTTTGTAAAAGAAACCCAATTGCTGTTGAAGTTACAGAGAATGAATCTTTAATATTAATAGTTAAATTTTTACTATCTTTTAATGCACTATCTATCGCATTAATAAAATTTTGCGTATTTTCACTACTTTTTATAATTCCCTCTATATTAATAACTTTCTCATTCCCACTTTTTGCAATATCAATTTTCATATTTTTTCCTTTTAAGTTTTAAGTTTTAAGTTTTAAGTTTTAAATACATCAAGTTTTGATTTTAATTCACTTGATGAGTTTGATAAATCTTCTGTAATAGTCTCTATCTCATTTACTGCATTAATATTTTTATCAGAAATACTCATAACACTATCCATATTATCAACTAAATTTCTTGTTTTAAATGCAATTGTAGTTGCAAGTTTAGAAGATTTTTCAGACATAATTATAGTGTGTTGCATTTTAGCCTTTGTATCTTCGATTTGAGTTTGAATCTCATTAGCTTCATTAGCCACACTGTTAATACCATCTGAATTTTCACTCATATCCTCACTTGAATCACTAATTGCTTGAACTACAATATTAATGGTAGCATTAATTTCACTTAGAGACTTTTGAGTTCTTTCAGCCAATGCTCTAACTTCATCTGCAACAACTGCAAAACCTCGTCCGTGCTCACCTGCACGTGCTGCTTCTATTGCGGCATTTAATGCAAGTAAATTTGTCTGGTCTGCAATATCTTCAATTACACTTAAAACTGTTTTTACTTGCTCTGCATCTGAATTTAAATTAATTAATTTAGATGAGAGTTCACTTTGATTACTACTTGCACTATTAATTAAATTTACTATATTAGAGAGATTATTAATTGTTTCATCTAAATTTTTTGATGTTAATATTAAATCCTCTGTTGTTTGAATTGCAGCCTCTTCACTTTCATCTAAATTAGTATTAACCTCTTTTACAAGTAAATTAGATTTTTGAGTTAATCCATTTTGTTCGTTAATACTTAAATTCATACTATGAGCCACATCATATAATTGAGTATTAACACTATTTAAATTTTCAGAAGTAGACTTTGCTATATTTACTGTATTTTGAATTTTTTTTATAAATTCATTTATATATTTTGATACACTTCCTATCTCATCCTCTTGCTTTACAATCAATCTTTTTGTTAAATCTCCTTCACCAACTGCTAAATCTTTTGCCATTTGTTTTAATTCTTTTAATGGTTGAAATATCATTTTTCCAAAAAACATAATTATTGAAATAATAGCCATTGCGGTTGCAATTACCATAAATATACTAAATGCACCAATTGATTTATTTATCATTGTATCTGTTTGACTAAGAGATGCCCTCATATCAATTACACCTAAAACATACCCAACTTCCACATTTATATGACAAGCTAAACACTCATTAGTTGCAATTAGTGGTCTAAGTAGTCTAATTTGATGAATATCAACATTCTCTTCCATTAGTTCTTGTTTTTTTGATTTAAAAACTCTTAATATATCTTCATCTTTTGAAACTTCTTTATTTAATCCAAATAGTTCTATAACTTTTTTTGATTTTGCTATCTCTAAATTTAATATACCTTTTATATTTTTTGATTCTCTAATAGATTGTTGTACAATTTCAGGGTCACCTGAATTCATACTAGCCCTCATTGTTTGAAAAATAGATTGACTTAACATCTCTAAAGATTTAATTGTATTTTGTGTAGTAATTTCTCTAAATGAAGTTGAAATAAATATTATAATTCCAATTGTTCCTATAATTAAACTAGCAGTTATGGTTGCTATTAATTTTGATTTAATATTTTTAAACATTTAACTTCCTTTGAAAATATTAGAGAATAATAATATATTTATAATAAAAATATATTAAAAGGCAAATTTTACTCATTTTTCTCTAAAAACTCATTAATCTCTTCTAAAATTGCAATTTTTCGTTTATACTCCTCTTTTTTCATTTCAATATTTGTATACTCATTATATTTTATCTTTTTTATATTATCAGAGATAAAATCATTAAATTTAATAGCTTCATCACTCTCTGCCCCAACTTGAGTAGAGTTAATTAAAAATTTAATCTGTTTATCAATTGAAGTTAAAAAAGTCTTATCAAGTGCAATTGCTTTTATAATAGCCTCTTCTAAAACTATTTTTAAATTTTCTATATCTTTATTAATTTCGCTCATAACTTCAGCTCTATTTTTAGATTGTCTAACACCTAGTGCTAACTTTTCAATATCTAAATATTCACTTCTCTCTTTTTTATCTTCTTTTTGAGGAACTTCAATAATATCGTTTAACTCATCTTTTATAGAGTGACAACTAGCTTTTAAAATATTTAGTGAAGTTTCAGCATCACTTACAAAGTCTGAATACTCTGTATCTTTTTGCTCTTGTACATAAGAGTTTAACTTCTCTGCATTTTTAATAATATTTGAAAATAGATTTCCAACTTTTGTAGGATTTATATTTTTTGGAGTTAAATTTGGAGTTGAGATTAACTTCTCATTATGTTGAGTAATAATTACATTTATAAGTGATAAATCAGCTTTGTAATATTTATCAAGCAGATAAAAATCTATCTCCTCTTCTAAAAATTTATTGATTCTATCTTCTGTCCCAAGTGGATTTAACATAAGAACATCAAAAATATCTCTTGAAAATCTCTCAATTAAGTATATAAATTTCTCTTTATTATGAGAAATATGAAGTGTAACTTTAGATATAAAACTGTTTGTAACTTCAATTATATCTTTATAGTGAGGATTACCCTCTCCAGCCCCAAGTGCATCTACAAATGATTTAGATAATCTCTCTTGAATTTCAAGTGACTTCTCATCTGTCACATCAAGTATAATTTTTGTAAATTTTTCTAAGAAATCTTTATGTAATATATCCCTTACATAGTAATTAAGTCTTGTAATTCTAACTTCAGAACCCAAACTATCATTAATATTAATCTCTGCATCATTTATTAGGTTCTCTTTAATTAAAATAAAATCTTTATCTATTAACTCTTTTAACTTTTTACTAAAAAATAGGTTTGATTTTATCTCTTTTTTAAGCTCAAATTTTAACTGTTGTAATTCATCCTTAATCTGTTTTCTAATAATTCCAGAGGTTCTTTCTTGAATCTTTCTAGCCTCTTTCTCTTTCTCTTTTAAGTTTTTAAATGTCTCTTCATTTAAATTTTCATTCTCTTTTAATAACTTTCTTAAAATAATAAATAGTTCGCTATAATTTTTTTCTACTTTATTAGTTAAAATTTTAAATCTATCATTTTTATAGTATTTTATTAATTCAGCTCTTATACTATCAACTCCGATATCTTTATATTCACTATGAGACTCTATTAACTTTTTTTGTCCTAAAAACGCTTTAGCCGAGCCAAAAAATACTCTTTCAGGTTCTGCTATTTGATACTTTTCGCTAACTTCTTTAATTACAATATTTTGAAGTTTTCTTCTGGTTATCTCTACTTTTTTATTTTTAACTTCAATAATATCATCTTTTTTAGTGGCTTCACCTTGGATTTTATCCATCTGATTTCCAAAAAGAAAAAGTTTTTCATTTAATTTTATTCCATCTGAATCACTCTCTCTACTTAAAACTTTGAGTTGAGGAGAAGTAATATTAGGTTTATCTGCAATATTAACAACCATAATGATTGCGTCAGCCTTTTTAAGTCGCTCAATTGTTTGTCGTTCGTGTATCTCTGTTGGAGAGTCAAATCCAGGGACATCAAAAATAGTAGCATTCTTAAGTTTAGCGAGTTTTGAGGAGTGAATAATAATACTCTTTACACTTCTAGGCTTTGAAGTGTCAGTATCTTCTTTAATTTCTATTTTCGTATCTTTATCATATTTTTTGACATCGCGACCCTTAATAAACTCTTTAAAATTTTCACTATTTAACTCATCTCCTTCAAAAACAGCTTCATTTCCATTTAAAATAAATCCCTCTCGCCACTTTAAAATATCAATAATCTCTTCATTTGTTTTACCTTGGTGATTTTTATAAAGAATTGGGTGTTTATCTTCAAGGGCATCAAAATAAGCTTTAAACTCATCAATATCCATAATTTCAAAATACTGTTTTTGGGCTTCAGGATACTCTAAATCTTTTAACATAGAGACAAAAATATCATTAAATGCATCTTTATTATAAAATTTTATTACAGCTTTATCAGAGGTGCTATATTCAAGTCTAGTAGAAGTAAAAGTACATCTCTCAGGAGCAGAAGGGAGTACATCATTTTCAATTAAAGCATTTGCAAATGTACTTTTTCCAGCTTTTTCAAGTCCAACGATAGCTATTTCAAAACTATTTTTTTTTAATTTATCAAAATAAATTCCATTTAATTCTCGTAATTTTTTAACTCTTTTTTCAACTTCAAGATTTAAAATATAATTATTATTATCTAATGAGATGATTTTATCCATTAAATCATTTGTAACTTCTAGCTTTTTAAGTAGCCCTTCCCTCTCCTCTGTAAAATTCATTATAAAAACCTTTTTTTGCTTTTGATTATACTAAAAAGTTTATAAATTTAAATTTTTAAGAGATATTTTAAATCATTAAAAGAGTAATTCAAACTTTTTTACTCTTTATTTTAATTTAAGTTATTAAGATAAAAATTTAAAAAGTGTGAAAAAT
>JADGEE010000034.1 GCA_016744535.1 Campylobacteraceae bacterium | reverse complement strand
AATAATTTTTAAGTTCTTTTTCTAAAGTTATTACATTTTTCATATGTTAATTATAGCAATTTTTCACATAAATAAAATTTATAGGCGTGTAGTGAGAGTCAGTAAAATTAAATTTTTATCTAAACAATACATTCTTAGGACTATATAGAAGAATTTTTAATTTTTTAATTTTGACTGTTTAAGAATTTTTCAACAAACTTTTTTATAGTAATTTTTGACTCTAATTATTTTGTATTTTGAAGTAAATTATTATTTTAATTTTTACAGAATTTAATTAAGCAAAATATGAAAAAAGAAAAAATTCTTAATTCATATCAGGTTTTGGAGTCTTATCTGTTGATTTTGGTAAAACTGGATAAGTAATTTTAGGTTTTTCTCCCTCTAATGTTTTTAAGAAAGTTATTATTTTATTGGTGTCAATATTTGATATTTTAACACCTAATTGAGTCTCTCCCATTATTTTAACGACCTCTGCTAAAGACCAAACAGTACCATTATGAAAATATGGTGCAGTTTCTGTAATGTTTCTAAGCGTTGGAACTTTTACCATTGAATTAGCATCACCTTTAAAATCTCCCACATTTGAATATTTATATTTTCCAACTACTGGAAATGGTTGCATTGTACCGCCTAATGCAATATCATTATGACAAGTTGCACAACCCTTATCTATAAAAGTTTTAAGTCCCTCTTTCTCATTTTTATTTAATGCGTTCTTATCACCCTCTAAAAATTTATCAAATTTAGATGGAGTTATTAAAATTCTTTCAAAAGTTGCTATTGTGTCAGCAATTTTTTCAAATGTAATTTTTTCATCTCCATAAGCTTCTTTAAAAGATTCTATATATTCAGGAATTGAAGTAACTCTTTGTACTACTAGTTTTTTTGGTGCTGCCATTTCTGGGTCTGCTTGAATTGGTCCTTGAGCTTGATCTTCTAAATGTGGACTTCTACCATCCCAAAATTGAGAACTAAAAAATACAGAGTTATAAACTGTTGGTGAATTTAAGTGGTGTGGATTGGATGTCCATTTATGACCTGTTGCACTAGGTATTCCATCATCCCCACCTAATGCTAAATTATGACAGGTATTACAACTAATTAATCCACTTTTAGATAATCTTGGGTCAAAATATAATTTTTTACCTAACTCTATTTTATTTTTAGTTATAGGGTTTTTTGAATTATCTATTAATTTTAAGAGTTCACTTTGAGAACTAGGAATTGGTTTTAAGCCCGATTCTTTTGCTGTTTCAATTAAATTTCCAGCAACTACTAAAGATATTGAACTTATAGTTAATACTAATAACTTTGATAATTTCATAAAATAATCCTTTTTTTTATTTGAATTATAGAATAATCAAACTTATTTAATAGTTAATATATTTTACTAAAAAATAATTTTTATTACTTATAGTTACAGTTTTGTTACTTTTGTAAAAATAAATAAATTTGATATAATTCAAATTAAAAAAGATATAATTTGAAAATACTACTTATAATATTAATTTTTATCACTAATTTATTTAGTTCTAATTATGCAGTAGTTTTTATGTATCATAGATTTGGAAATGATTTATATCCATCAACTAATATTAAATTAAATCAATTTAACAAGCATATTAAAGAGTTAAAAAGAGATAAATATAATGTATTACCACTATCAACAATAGTTGATTCAATCAAAAATAATAGAAAGTTACCTAAAAATTCTATTGCAATAACTATTGATGATGCTTACATATCTATATATGAAAAAGCTTGGCCTATATTAAAAGATTCTAATTTAACTTTTACTATTTTTGTAAATACTGATTTAATAGATGCAAATTCAAAAAATTATATGAGTTGGGAACAATTAAGAGAGTTAGTTGATGCTGGAGTTGAAATTGGAAATCATACTGCAACTCATCCATATATGATAAAGCAATCTTTAAAAAATAATTTACTTGATATAAAAAGAGCAAACAGGAGATTTAAAGAAGAATTAGGTTTTATTCCAAAACTATTTGCATATCCTTATGGAGAATTTAATATTGAAACAAAAAAATTAATTAAAGATATGGGATTTTTAGCGGGATTTGGACAACACTCAGGAGTAGTGAATAAGAGTGAAAATATTTATGGACTTCCACGATTTTCACTTAATGAAAAGTATGGAAATATAGATAGATTTAAATTTATATTAAATATAAATCCTTTGAGAATCTATAATTTTAAACCACTAGATACTATTATAAATATAGAGAATAATCCTTTTAAAATAAGTTTTGAAATTGATGAGAGTTTAAATGCTAAAAATTTAAATTGTTATATTTCTAATGAGGGAAGGGTTGATTCCAATATTATTAAAAATAAAATAATTTTAACTCCTAAAAAAAAATTTAATAGAGGTAGAAGTAAATTAAATTGTACTTTATTTGAGAATAATATATGGTATTGGTATGGATATTTATTTATAAATTAATATATTTTAAGCTATATATTTTACTTACTTTGCTAAGATTAACATAAATTTTATTTAATAATTTATTATTAAGGAACTACTATGAGTGCATCTAGAGAGCGTCTTGATGAGATGACTAAAACTCATTTAAGTAATGTTATGCAAATTATGGTTTTTCAATTAAATGATGGAGTCTATTATGGAATAAATGTATCTAAAATTCGTTCTATTGAGGATTTTAGAAGATTTACGCTTATTAAAAATAATATTAAAAATGATGTTGATAAAGAGATATTAGAGGGATATATTGAATATCAAAAAAAAGTAATTCCTTTTTTGAATATTGAAAAATGGTTAGGACTTTATAAAAAAAATAATGAGTATAAAGTAACTATTATCGCTGAATTTAATAAAAGAACAATATCATTTTCAATTTATGATATTGATAATATTTATAATGTATCAGTTGAAAAACTTCAAACATCAGGAATTAACCAAGATATTATAACTTACTCAACACTACTTAATATTAATAATAGTGAGGAGACTTGTCTGATTTTAGATGTAGAAGAGTTAGTCGTTGAAGTTTTTGGAGTTGAAAAACTTATAGAAAAAACCCAAGATTCAAAATTAGAGAGTAATAAAATTATACTTATTGCTGAAGATAGTAAAAGTGCTAGATTTATTATTGATGATATTATGGAAAAAACAGAAATTGAGTATAAGATGTTTGAAGATGGTGAGAGAATAATAAACTATTTAGAGAGCTTAGAAAATGAAGATATAGATAAAATTGGCTTAATTATAACAGACCTTGAAATGCCACACAAAGATGGTTACCAAGTTTTAGCTTTTGTAACTAAAAATAACAAACTAAAACATATTCCAATCATTGTAAATAGTAGTATGTCAAATAGTGGAGTGATTAGAAAAGTTGAGCAATTAGGAGCAGTTGGATTTGTTGGAAAAACTGACCCAGAAAAATTTATAAATCAAATTGAAGAGCATATTTTAAAATAATCTTTTAAATAGCCCCAAAAATTAAACAATTTTTATTTTTAATTTAGTATAATCACAAAATTGAAAATTAAGTTAAAGGCAGAAAGAGAATGGATGGATTTAATACATTTGATTTAATTATATTTTCTATTACACTACTTCTTGGACTAAAGGGTATTGTTAATGGATTTTTAAAAGAGTTATTTGGTTTAATAGGAATAGTTGGGGGTATCTTTGTTGCTTCAAGATATTCAAGTGATGTTGGTGAATTTATAAATCAGAACTTATTTAAATTTCAAAATGAAGCTGCTATATCTATTACAGGTTTTGTAATTGGATTTGGTCTTTTTTGGATTGTTGCAATTTTACTTGGAAAGTTTTTTACTACACTATCTAGTGCTAGTGGACTTGGGGGAGTAAATAGAATTTTTGGATTTATAATTGGATCAGGTAAAATATTTTTGATATTTTCAATTATAGCTTATGGTATCTCAAATATTCAAGTTATAAAAAAAAATATAGATAAACACGTTGAAACTTCTCAAATCTATCCTCTTTTACTTGAAACTGGACAATACATAGTAAAACTTGATATACAAGAGCTTACAACTTCACAAAATAGTTCTACAAAGATTCAAGATACTTCAATAGATAATACTCTTAGTCCTATGATAGAAGATGTTCAAACAGAGATGAAAAAATTAGAAGAGAAAATTACAGAGAGTGTAAAAGAAGAGGTAAACACGATAATAGAAACAACTACAAATGCACAAAATTAGGGTCTATTTATATGGATAAAGCAAATTATAACGAGATATTAAATAGATTCAAAGTACTTATAAAAGAGAATGGGATGAAGTATACTAAACAGAGAGAAGTGATACTTGAAACTCTTTTTTTTAGTAATAATCACTTTACTCCAGAGAGCTTATATCTTTTGATAAAAGATAATTATCCAAAATTAAATATAGGAATTGCCACAGTGTATAGAACATTGAATTTTTTAGAAGAGAGTGAGTTAGCAACTTCTATCTCTTTTGGAATGCATGGTAAAAAGTATGAATTTGGAGGTAAAGAGCACCACGACCATCTAATTTGTAAAGAGTGCGGTGATATAATAGAATTTTTAGATGATATAATTGAGAGTAGGCAAGAAGAGATTGCTAAAAAACATAATTATAAAATTCAATCACACAATATGCAAATTTTTGGAGTTTGTCCAAAATGTCAAAAAAATAAGAAATTTAAAGGATAATATTTGATATTTACAAATGAGTATCAACAACAGAGGCTTAAAAAAGTAGAAACATTAAAAGAGTTAGGTTTAAACCCTTATGATAATAAATCTACAAAAGATTCTAAAATTATTCAATTTTTAAATAAAAATGAAGATATAAAAGATATAGAAAATTTAAGAGATGAGAGTAGAAGTTTTAGAGTTGCCGGAAGAATAAAATTTTTTAGATTAATGGGCAAAGCTAGTTTTTTAAAAATTGAAGATGAGAGTGGGATTTTACAAATTTATTTAGCTAGAGATAATTTACCTGATGAATTTTACAATAATATAAAAAAATTAATTGAAGTTGGTGATATAATAGAAGTTGAGGGTTTTCCTTTTGTAACTAAACATGGAGAGCTTTCATTGAATGTAAGAGAACTTAAAGTTTTAACAAAAGCAATTAATTCATTGCCTGAAAAGTATCACGGTATTACAGATAAAGAGCTTCGTTATCGTCAAAGATATTTAGATTTAATTATGAATTCAGATGTAAAAGAAGTTTTTAAAACTAGAAGTAAAATTGTTTCACTAATTAGACGCTTTTTTGAAGATAGAGAATTTTTAGAAGTTGAAACTCCAATGATGCACGAGATTGCTGGAGGAGCAAATGCTAGACCTTTTATAACTCACCATAATGCTTTAGGGATTGATAGATACTTAAGGATTGCACCTGAATTATACTTAAAAAGACTTATTGTTGGTGGGTTTGAAGCTGTATTTGAGATAAATAGAAACTTTAGAAATGAGGGAATGGATGCAACACATAACCCAGAATTTACAATGATAGAGTTTTATTGGGCATATAAAGATTATAAAGATTTAATGAAGATAACAGAAGATTTATTTGATAATCTTTTTGAAAATTTAAGTTTAAATAAAATTTTAACTTATGATGATATGGAAGTTGATTTTAATACTCCATTTTCAAAAATAAGTTATGTAGATGCTTTAGTTGATATTGGTAAAATTGACAGAAATATTGCGACCAATAAAGAGAAAGCAATAGAATTTTTAAAAACTAGAGGGCTTGTACCTAAAGGTAAAATTACATTAGGTTCACTTCAAGCTGATCTCTTTGATAATTTTGTAGAAGAGAAGTTAATTAATCCGACTTTTATAACTGATTTTCCAATTGATATATCTCCACTTGCAAGAAGAAGTGATGATAATCCTGAAATTGCAGATAGATTTGAACTTTTTGTTGCTGGGCGAGAAATCGCAAATGGATTTAGTGAATTAAATGATCCAATTGACCAATATGGTAGATTTAAAGGACAAATTGAAGCAAAAGAGGCTGGAGATGATGAGGCACATCATATGGATGAGGATTATGTAAATGCCTTAGGCTTTGGAATGGCTCCAACTGCTGGTGAGGGGATTGGAATCGATAGACTAGTAATGTTACTTACAAACCAACACACAATTAGAGATGTAATTTTGTTTCCTGCAATGAAACCAAAAATAGATACAAATTAATAAAAAGGAAAATAGATGAGTTTTTTAAAAGATAAAGATGAAGAGATTTATAACTTAATAGAGAAAGAGTTAGATAGACAAAACGATCATTTAGAGATGATTGCATCTGAAAACTTTACTTTTCCTGCTGTAATGGAAGCTATGGGAAGTATATTTACAAATAAATATGCAGAGGGTTATCCAAATAAGAGATATTATGGTGGTTGTGAATATGCAGATAAAGTTGAACAATTAGCAATTGATAGAGTAAAAATGTTGTTTCAATGTGAATATGCAAATGTTCAGCCACATTCAGGTAGTCAAGCAAATAGTGCAGTTTATGCAGGACTTTTAAAAGCAGGTGATAAACTTTTAGGTATGGATTTAAGTCACGGTGGACACTTAACTCACGGCTCTAAAGTTAGTTTTTCAGGACAAAATTATCATAGTTTTACTTATGGAGTAGAGTTAGATGGTAAAATTAATTATGATAGAGTAGCAGATATTGCTTCTATTGTAAAACCAAAAATTATTGTTTGTGGGGCTAGTGCATATCCAAGAGAGATTGATTTTGCGAAATTTCGTGAAATTGCTGATAGTGTCGGAGCAATTTTAATGGCAGATATTGCACATATTGCTGGTTTAGTTGTTGGTGGTGAACACCCAAGTCCTTTCCCTCATTGTGATGTTGTAACTTCAACTACTCATAAAACATTGGCTGGACCTAGAGGTGGAATTATTTTAACAAATGATGAAAATATTTCAAAAAAAATAAATAAAGCAATTTTTCCTGGTACGCAAGGTGGTCCATTAGTTCATGTAGTTGCTGCAAAAGCTGTTGGATTTAAAGAAAATTTAAGATTAGAATGGAGTCAATATGCAAAACAAGTTAAAGCTAATGCAAAAGTTTTAGCAAAAGTTTTAATTGAAAGAGGTTATGATGTTGTAAGTGGAGGAACTGATAACCACTTAATTTTAGTCTCATTTTTAGATAAAGAGTTTAGTGGAAAAGATGCAGATGAGGCATTAGGAAAAGCAGGTATTACAATAAATAAAAATACAGTACCTGGTGAGACTAGAAGTCCATTTGTAACAAGTGGAATTAGAATAGGAAGTCCTGCACTTACAAGACGAGGTATGAAAGAGTCAGAGTTTGAAATAATTGCAAATTATATTGCAGATATTTTGGATGATATTAATAATATGAACTTGCAAGTTGAAATTAAAAATAAATTAACTATTCTAGCTAAAGATTTTATAATTTATGATAGACCAACTTATTAAGGTTAAAAATGTATAATGTTGATACAAAGCTGATAAAAATAATAACAAATCATTATTGGGTAAAAAAGACGGGTGTAGCAGATAAAATTATTTATAAGGGTCGAACATATTATAATAAATTTGAAAAAGTTAATTCTATGCTTACAAGGCAAGTAATGAATGACCACGCAGATGGTAAGATAACTGTTGCACACTCTCTTATTAATCCGACTAGGAATATAGTTGAAAATATAGTAATTGATTATAATGGAAGAAATACAGAAAGATTTTGGCATAGAACTCAACTTCTCTTACGAGAAGAGGGCTTTATAAATTTTACTGCTTATAAGTCTAAAACAAATGGACATTTACATGTTTATATTCATAAAGGACATACTGCAATTAGCGAAGCCCATCAATTATCCAAAATGTTAGATATGAAGTTAGCACAAAAAATGCCACGAGAGTGGAAAATGTTTCCAACCCAAGATTTACCACCTGAGTATAATATTTTAGTTTTACCTTATGAAGTTTACCAAAAAGAGAGGGGAGCTTCTTGGTCTAAACATCTTTAATTGGAGTTAGAGAATGGAAGAAAAATTTGAAGAGAGTCATTTAGATAATATTTTACTTGACAAAGAGAAGAATAAGTTAGATAAGATAAAGAAGATTATTCTTTTAGTTGCCTCGCTTGCTTTAGTATTTACAATATCTGTAGTAATTATGAAAGTTTTGAATTCAGATGAAGAGAATAGTGATATTACACAAGTATTACCAACTGAACCTATTGCACATAAAGAAATTAAAGAGCCTGAACCACTTTTTGAGCAATTACCAATCGACGAAGAGCCAAAGGCTGAAGATACTTTTGATAAAATTGTAAAAGATATAAAACTTAAAGCAAAAGAGGATATGGAGTTAGCTGAAACTCAAATTGAAAAAGAGATTAATAGAGCTAAAGAGTTAAGTAGAACTGAAATTATGGTAGAGAATAATATAGTTGAGCCAGAGAGTATTATTTCACCAGTTGTAATTTCACAAAAAACAACACCAAGACCAAAAGCGACACCTATTGTAGTTTTAGAGCCAAAATCTATATTTACACCTAAGATTATAGAACCTAAACAAGATTCTGTAGATATTAGAGTTGTAGAAAGTGGTTATTATATTCAAATAGGGGCATTTAGAAATGTTCAAGAGCCATATTTAAAAGATATTGAAGAAAGAGGCTTTTCATATAGATTAAAAATTATAAATAAAAGTAATGGTAGTTCTATTACAAAAGTTTTAATTGGACCTTACAATGATAAAAGTGAAGCAAAAGAAGATTTATTAAAAGTTAAAGAGAGTCTAGCAAAAGGTGCATATTTAACAAAGGTGTAGTATGAGTATGATATATTCAAAAGAGTTATTTTTAGACCAATTTACTCCAGTTTCAATGTATGGAAAAGTTAAAAATTTATTTAAAGATGAAATTACTTTTCTATTTGAGAGTGTTGTAAATAGTAGTAGTGGCAATTTTAGTTATATTATAGTTGGAGCTAGAGAGAGAATTTGGCATAAAAACAGTAAAAGTTTTTATCAAAATAATAATGGTAAAATAGAAAATATTTCATCAAATCCATTTGATTTTATGAGAGGATTATATACAAAAATAGATAAGGATATTTATAAAAAAGAAGCAATTCGTTTAAATGTAGGATTTGTAGATGGCTTTATTGGTTTTATTGGTTATGATATGGTAAAAGAGTTTGAACCATCTCTTAAATCTTGTATGAATTCTTTAATTGATGACTTAGAGACTGATGATTTTGATTTAGTAAGACCTAAATTAATTATTGCATATTCACATAAAACTTCTAAATTAACACTTATCTCTTCACTTGAATCTATGCAAAATAACTTTAATAAAGTCATAAATGAGTTAAAATATCCTCACAATCTAATACCAATTAAAGCTGCAAAAGCTTTAGATAATGGTAATTTTTCCTTTACTAAAGAGCAATTTTTTGAAATGATAAATAAATCAAAAGAGATGATAAAAAGCGGTGATGTATTCCAAATACTAATGACAAACAGATTTACTCAAAAATTGGATTTAGAGCATTTTAGTTTTTATAGAGTACTAAGAGCTAAAAATCCATCTCCATATCTTTTTTTACTTGAATTTGATAATTTTTCTATTATTGGAAGTTCACCTGAAGTGATGGTAAGACTTCAAGATAATCAAATACTTCTTCGTCCAATCGCAGGAACAAGAAAAAGAGGTAAGACTCTAAAGCGAGATAAAGAACTTGAAGATGAGCTATTAAATGATAAAAAAGAGTTGGCTGAGCATATAATGTTAGTTGATTTAGGTAGAAACGATGTTGGTAGAGTTGCAGAATCTGGAACTGTGAAAGTAACAGGACTTAAAAGAATTGAGAGATATTCTCATGTAATGCATATAGTAAGTGATGTAGAAGCCCAATTAGACGAGAATAAAGATATGTTTGACTTATTTGAAGCAACTTTTACAGCTGGGACTATGACAGGAGCTCCAAAAATTCGTGCAATGGAATTAATTGCTGAATTTGAAGGAATTAAGAGAGGCTTTTATAGTGGGGCTATTGGTTACTTTGGATTTGATGGAAATATGGATAGTGCAATTACCATTAGAAGTGCTTTAATTAAAGATAATAAAATAATTTTACAAGCAGGAGCAGGAGTTGTAGCTGATAGTATACCAGAACTTGAATATTTAGAAGTTAAAAATAAGATGGGTGCCTTACACTCTACAATTGAAGATTTAATAAATATAAATAATACAGGCTGGAGTTAAAGAGTTGAAGTTAAAGAATATATAAAAGTAATTTTTGTTAGAATTTGAAAAAAATTAAAAGGTAGGCTTTGATAGATTTTAAATATTTAGCAAAAAAATATTCAACTCCTTTATATATTTATGACTTTAATCATATAAAAAATCAATTTACTCAAATGAAAGATGCTTTCAAAGCTAGAAAATCTATTATCTCTTACGCAGTTAAAGCAAACTCTAATTTAAGTTTAATTAAATATTTAGCCAAACTTGGTGCTGGTGCTGATTGTGTGAGTATTAATGAGGTAAAAAGAGCATTAAAAGCTGGAGTTAAAAATTATAATATTATTTTTAGCGGTGTTGGTAAGAGTGACTTTGAAATAGAAGAGGCGATAGAGTTAAATATTTTAATGATAAATGTTGAGAGTGAAGCAGAACTAGATAGAGTTGAAACTATCTCTAAAATACTCGATAAAGAGGCTAGAATCAGTATTAGAGTAAATCCAAATATAGATGCAAAGACTCATCCATATATATCAACTGGATTGCATTCTAGTAAATTTGGTGTTGAAATTGATGTAGCTAAAAGAATGTTTATCAGAGCACATAATTCACAATATTTAACTCCAATTGGTGTTCATTTTCACATAGGAAGTCAATTAACAGAACTTGAACCAATATTAGAGGCTAGTTCAATTGTTGCAGATTTAGTGAGGAATTTAAAAGCTCTTAAAATTGATATTAAATTTTTTGATATTGGTGGTGGAATTGGAATTAAATATGATGATGAGAAAACGATACCTCCAAATAATTATGCACAAATTATTCTTTCAACTCTAAAAGGTTTAGATGTAACTATTATATGTGAGCCAGGTCGGTTTATAGTGGGAAATAGCGGATATTTTTTAACAAAGGTTTTATATGAAAAAGTAAATGGTGAAAATAGTGAAAATAGATTTGTAATAGTTGATGGAGCTATGAATGATTTATTAAGACCATCACTATATAATGCCTATCATAAAATTGAACTTTTAGATAGAGAAGAGAATGAGAGTAAATGTAATATCGTTGGACCAATTTGTGAGAGTGGGGATTTTTTTGCAAAAGATATAACTTTACCTGAATCTAAACATAATGATTTGATTTTAATTCACTCTACTGGAGCTTATGGATTTACAATGAGTTCAAATTATAATTCTCGTCCAAGAGTTGCTGAAATTGCTATTGTTGATGGAGAAGATTATTTGATTAGAAAAAGAGAAAAATTTGAAGATTTAATAAGAGATGAAATTGATTTTTTAGATAAGTTATAAAGGTTATTAATTGTTTTTTATAGATGTTCAAGGGACTTTAATTGATGATGTTAAAAGAGAGCCAATTGATGGGGCAATTGAATTTATAGATAAATTAAATAATACAAATACTCCTTATGTTGTGGTTACAAATAATACTAAGCATAAAAGTAAAGAGTTTTTAAAATACTTAAATAAAATTGGTGTTAATATTAAAGAAAACTTTTATCTTGACCCTATTATGGTTTTAAGTGATGAGTTAAAAGAGAGGGATATTTTAGCATTTGGAAGTGATGAATTTTTAAAAATACTTACTGAAATTGGATTTAATTTAAATTCAACTTCTCCTAAAGCTGTAGTAATTGGAATTAAAAAAAATTTTAATCATAATGAGTTTGCTTTAATGATTGAAGCTCTGTTAAATGGAGCTAAACTTGTAGGAATGCACAAAAGTTCTATTTATGTAAAAGATGGAAAACGATATCCTGGAGTTGGTGCTATACTTGAGATGTTGAAATTTGCTACAAATCAAAATTATCAAATTGTAGGGAAGCCGAGTTTTGCTTTTTATAGAGAGGCTTTAAAAAAGATAAATATAAAAAATTTTAAAAATATCACAATAATTAGTGATGATGTTAAGGGTGATTTAGTTGGTGCAAAAGAACTTGGAATGAAAACTGTATTTGTTTTGAGTGGAAAATATAAAAATATAAATGAAATTTTACCATATTTAAGTATTGAGGAAAAACCAGATTTAATTTATCAAAGCATTAAAGAGTGTTTGAGTAAAGGGTATTGATGAAACTAGAAGATTTAAGAGATAAAATAGATAGTATAGATAATAAAATGTTGGAGCTTTTAAGCGAGAGAATGGAAGTAGTAAATGCTGTTGGTGAGTTAAAAAAGCACGAAAAAACTCCAATTTATAGACCAGAGAGAGAAAAAGCTATTATAGCTAGATTAATTAATCAAAATAGTGGATTATTAAATAAAGAAGCAATTGAAGCTATCTTTTTAGAAATTTTTGCTGTAAGTAGAAATTTAGAATTAGCTGAAAAAATTGCATATTTAGGTCCTGAGGGAACTTTTACTCATCAAGCAGCGGAGAGTCGATTTGGAGCTATGAGCGAGTACCTATCTATGAACTCAATTAGTGCAGTGTTTAAAAGTGTTGAGAGTAAAAGAGCAAAATACGGTGTAGTTCCAATTGAGAATAATACAGATGGAATTGTTGGTGAAACTCTTGATTTATTAGCTCACTCAAATTTAAAGATAGTATCAGAACTTTTTTTACCAATTCATCAATCATTTGCTACAAAGTGTGAACATTTAAGTGAGATTAAAAAGATATACTCAAAAGATATAGTGTTTGGACAGTGTAGGAATTTTTTAAATGATTATAACTTAAAAGATGTAGAGTTAATTCCTGTTGATTCTACTGCAAAAGCGGCAAAGTTAGCTCAAACAGAAGAGAATTCAGCAGCAATATGCTCACACATCGCTGCAAAACTTTATGGTGTTCCAATTTTATTTGAAAATATTGAAGATAATCACTCAAATAAGACAAGGTTTATAATTATTAGTGATTTTAAAAATCAGATAAGTAAAAATGATAAAACTTCTATTTTAGCAAAACTAAATAATAGTAATAAACCAGGTTCTTTAGTTAATTTTTTATCTGACTTTAATAATGAAAATATAAATTTAACAAAAATAGAATCAAGACCAATGAGAGAAGGAAGTTTTGAATATTGGTTTTTTATAGATTTCGAAGGACATTTTGACCAAGAGAAAATTAAAAATGTATTTAAAAGACACACAAGTGAAATTAAATGGTTAGGAAGTTATATTAAAGCTGATAGTAATTAAGGAATATTTATGAAATTTAATAAAGTTTTAGATAACTTAAAAATTTATGAAGCTGGAAAGCCAATTGAATTAGTAGTTAGAGAGTATGGAGTAGCACCCGAAGATATTATAAAGTTAGCTAGTAATGAGAATCCTTATGGCATTTCGCCTAAAGTGGGTGAAGTATTACAAAATTATATAAATGCTATGTCAATTTATCCAGATGATAGTTTTTATGAGCTAAAAAAGGCTTTAGCTCATAAATTTAAAGTTGATAATAAAAATATTATCATTGGTGCTGGAAGTGATCAAATAATTGAGTTTTGTGTGAAAGCAAAAACTAATGAAAACTCAAATATTTTAATGGCAAAAACAACTTTTGCAATGTATGAAATTTACTCAAAACAAGTTGGGGCAAATATTTTAAGAACTAAAAGTGATACACATAATTTAAATGAATTTAGAGAATTGTATAAAGATAATGGTGCAGATATAATTTTTTTATGTCTACCAAATAATCCATTGGGTGAGTGTTTAGATAAAGATGATGTATATAAATTTATTTCTGAAGTTGATAGTAATACTTTGGTTGTGGTTGATGGGGCTTATCAAGAGTATGCAAAATTTAAAGATAAAAAAAAGCAAATTAGTCCTGATGATTTAATTAAAACTTTTCCTAATACTATATATTTAGGAACTTTTTCAAAAGCTTATTCATTAGGTGGTATGAGAGTTGGATATGGTATTGCAAACGAGGGAATTATTCAAGAACTTCATAAACTAAGACCTCCTTTTAATATTACAACACTTTCTCTAAAAGCTGGAATCGAAGCTTTAAAAGATGAGAAGTTTGTTAAAGAATCGATAGAAAAAAATTTTAAAGAGATGGATAGATATATAAAATTTGCAAAAGATAAAAAAATAGAGTATATTGAGAGTTATACAAATTTTATAACTTTATTATTAAATAATTCTATATCTGCGAGTGAATTATCTAAAAATTTACTAAAAAAAGGTGTAATTATAAGAGATTTAAGCTCTTACGGAGTTAATGCAATTAGAGTTACAATAGGAACTAAATTTCAAAATGATAGAGTTTTAAAGATTTTCAATGAATTATTATAGGTAGGTTGATATGGATTTTAAAGCTCTTTTTCATCAAATAATTCATTTACTTCAAAATTTAAATCAAAAACAGAAAATTGTAATGGTTGCAACTCTTGTCGCACTTATTGCTTTTATTGCTTTTTTAATAGTCTATTCAACTAATACTAAAAATAATGATGATGGTTATGCTGTACTTTTTGATAATATAAGTTCAAAAGATGCCGCACTGATAATTCAACAGCTAGAAAAAGATGAAATTACTTATAAACTTAAAAATGAAAATACTATCTTAGTTAAAAAAGAGCAAGTTTATGAGGAGAGAATTAAAGTAGCATCACTAGGGCTTCCTGCTGATAGCAGGGTTGGATTTGAGCTTTTTGATAAGCAAGAATTTGGAGCAACAGATTTTGACCAAAGTGTAAAATTTTTAAGAGCTTTAGAGGGTGAATTAGCTAGAACGGTTGAGAGTTTAAGTCCTATTACAAAAGCAAATATACATATTGCAATTCCAAAAGAGAGTGTTTTTGTATCTAAGCAAGTTAAACCTTCAGCTTCAGTAGTTCTTGAGTTAAAGCCAAATATGATATTAACTCCAAAACAGATTCAAGGAATTAAAAATTTAGTCTCTTCGGCAGTATCTAAAATGCCAATAGAAAATGTAAAAGTTATTAGTGCTGATGGAGAATCTTTAGGTGAAGATGATGATATTACTCGCTCAAATGAGTTAGCAAAAACTCAACTTAAATATAGAAGAAATATAGAAAAAGCTTATGAAGAGAAAATTATAAAGCTCTTAGCTCCACTTCTTGGAGGAGAAGAGAAAGTTGTAGCTAAGGTTACAATTGATTTTGACTTTTCTCAAAAAGATTCAACAAAAGAGATGTTTGACCCAGAAAGTGTTGTTAGAAGTGAGCAAGTTAGTGAAGAAAAAAGAGAGGGATTTAGAGAGAAAGAGATAGGTGGAGTACCAGGGGCTGTTAGTAATATTGGACCAGTTGAAGGACTTGATGATGGTTTAAAAGAGAAGTATCAAAAAAGTTCAACTACAACTAACTTTGAAATTTCAAAACAAGTTTCTAATATTAAAGGTGAATTTGCAATAATAAATAGAGTAACTGCAGCTGTTGTAGTTGATGGAAAATATAAAAAAGAGGAAGATGAGGCTGGTAATTTAGTTGCTAAGTTTATTCCTTTAAGTGAGGAAGAGTTAAATAAAATTACAAATATTGTTCAAAAAAGTATAGGTTTTAATGCTACAAGAGGTGATAATGTAGCAGTTAGTAATTTTGAATTTAATCCAAATGCTATTAAAGTTCAAAAATTAACAGATTTTCAAAAATTTATGAAAATTCTTGAGCCGTTTTTACCATTTATAAAATATGGATTAGCAGCACTATTACTATTTATTTTTTATAAGAAAGTTATAGTTCCATTTGGACAAAAAATGCTTGAAATTAAGACTGATGAAGAAGAGATTGAGATGCCTTCACTTGCTGGATTAGAAGATGACCAAGAGGATGCATTAGAGAAATATAACGATATGAAGAAAAAAGTTGAAAAACAGCTTGGAATTGCAGGTGGTACAACAGAGGGTGATATAAAACTTGAAATTTTGCAAGAGAAACTTAGAAATATGATTGAAGAGAAGCCTGAAGATGCAGCTATATTATTAAAATCACTAATTACTGATGAGATGGATTTAGATGGTGAAGCTTTTTCAAAAGGAAAAAAATGAGTTTGACTCCATCTCAACAGCAAACTTATGATGATATGAGTATGGCCGAAAAAGTTGCAGTATTTCTAATGCAACTTGGCGAAGATATAACAGCAACAATATTCGCTTATATAGATGTTGAAACTATTACAGAAATTTCAAAATATATTGCAGGTGCTAGAAGTATTGATAGACATATAGGTGCTGCAATTTTAGAGGAATTTTATGCTATTTTTCAATCAAATCAATTTATTATAGCAGGTGGATTAGAACAAGCTAAAGAGATTTTATATAAAGTTTTAGGTCCAGAAGAGGCTAAAAAAATTATAGATAAACTCTCTCGTTCATTACAACAAGATGATAACTTTAACTATATCTCTAAAGTTAAACCACAACAATTAGCTGATTTTATTGTAAATGAGCATCCTCAAACTATTGCTTTAATTTTAGCTCATATGGATGCTACAAATGCAGCTGAAACTCTTAGTTTTTTTTCAGGCGATTTAAGAGCAGAAGTCTCTATTAGAATGGCTAATTTAAATGATATTTCACCAACAATTATTTCAAAAGTATCTAAAACACTAGAGAATAAATTAGAAGCTTTAACTAGTTATAAAACTGAAGTTGGAGGTCCTAGGGCAGTTGCAGAAGTATTTAATAGATTGGGACAAAAAGCAGCAAAAGCCACTTTGACTTATATTGAGCAAATTGATGATAAATTAGCTACTGAGATTAAAGATATGATGTTTACATTTGAAGATATTGTCAAACTTGACAATAACGCAATTAGAGAGATATTAAAAGTTGCAGATAAAAAAGATTTAAGTTTAGCATTAAAAAGTGCAAATGAAGAGTTAAAACAGAAATTTATGGGTAATATGTCACAAAGGGCAGCTGAAACCTTTATTGAAGAGATGCAATTTTTAGGTGCTGTAAAAGTAAAAGATGTAGAATCAGGGCAGAGGAAAGTAGTTGAATCAGTTCAGAGACTACTTGATGAGGGAGTTATCCAAATTGGTGAAGAAGAGGAGATGGTAGAGTAATATGGAAAATAAAAATGAAGATGTTACTAGGACAGTTATAACTCCAGAAGAGGTTAATGAACATACTATTAATAAGTATGATTTTAGAGGTATTCAAGAGATTACTACGAATCAACAAACTAATGTAGGTAATGTAAATTTAAATGAAACTTCAAGTGAAACTTCAACTGAATCTTATGAGTCGGTTCCAACTTCAGTTGATAGTAAAAGATTAATAGAAATTACAGAAGCTGTTTTGAAAAAAGCTGAAGAGCTTTCAACTAATTTAAAGAGCGTTGAGAGTGAGTTAAAAGAGCAAAAAATTCAATTTCAATCTCAATTAGAAGAGGCTAAAAAGAGAAGTTATGATGATGGATTTAAGGCGGGAGTTGAAGATACAAATTCTAAATTTTCAGTTGAGATAGAAGAGATTAAAAAAAGATTTTTAGAAGGAGTTAATTCACTTGAGGGTTCAGTTGAGCAATCTCACACAATGATGGATACATTAGAAAAAGAGTTATCTTCAATTGCATTAGATATTGCAAAAGAGGTTATTTTAATTGAAGTTAATAAAAATTCACAAGATATTGCAAAAGAGTTAGCTGAATCTCTAATGCAAAATATTAAAGAGGCGACAAAAATAACTCTTAAAGTAAACCCTGAAGATTTTAAATTTTTAAAAGAAAATTTAGCGGAAGATGTAAGAGTTAAAATAGAATCTAATAGTGCAATTGCTAAAGGTGGAGTTGTCGTTGTTAGTGATATTGGTAATATTGATGGGAGTGTAATGACTAGATTTTCAAATATTAAAACATCTATTGTCGAAGCTCAAAGTTCATCAGAAGTTTGATAATGATTGATGTAAAAAATAAAAATATTGATGAGTTAAATTTCTTATGTGAAGAGATTCGAGAAAAAATTTTAACAGTAGTTAGTAAAAATGGTGGACATTTAAGCTCGACTTTAGGTGCAGTGGAATTAATAGTTGCAATGCATTTTGTTTTTGATGCTAAGAGTGACCCATTTATTTTTGATGTATCACATCAGGCTTATGCTCATAAACTTTTAACTAATAGATGGGATGATTTTGAAACTTTAAGAGAGTTTAATGGAATTAGTGGTTTTACAAAGCCAAGTGAATCTTCTTATGATTATTTTATTGCAGGACATAGTTCTACTTCTATATCATTAGCAGTAGGTTCAGCTAAAGCAATAGCACTAAAGGGTGAAGATAGAGTTCCAGTTGCACTAATTGGTGATGGTTCAATGAGCGCTGGAATGGTTTATGAGGCTTTAAATGAGTTAGGACATAGAAAGTATCCATTAGTTATTATTTTAAATGATAATGAGATGAGCATAGGTCCTGCAATTGGAGCAATTAGTAAATATCTTTCACAAGCAATGGCAGGTAGGTTTTATCAAAAATTAAAAACTAAAACTGAAAAACTACTCTCTCATTTACCTGAGAGTGCTTCATATTTAGCAAAAAAGTTTGAAGAGAGTTTTAGGCTAATTACCCCAGGATTACTTTTTGAAGAGTTAGGTTTAGAGTATATTGGACCAATTAATGGTCATAATTTAGAGGATTTAATAGAGACACTAAAACAAGCAAAAGAGTTAAATAAACCTGTAATCGTTCACGCTCAAACTCTAAAAGGTAAAGGTTATACTCAAGCAGAAGGACAGTTAGAGCATTGGCACGGGGTTTCACCTTTTGATATTGAGAGTGGGAAATCTATTAAAAAGAGTAATAAAAAGAGTGCTACGACTGTTTTTAGTGATAAATTATTGGAACTTGCTATAAAAGATAATAGAGTTGTAGGTGCAACTGCAGCGATGCCAAGTGGAACAGGTTTAAGTAGGTTGATAGAAAATTTTCCTGATAGATTTTGGGATGTAGCAATAGCAGAAGAGCATGCTGTAACTTCAATGGCATCTTTAGCAAAAGAAGGATTTAAGCCATTTATTGCAATTTACTCAACTTTTTTGCAAAGGGCATTTGATCAAATTATTCACGATGTAGCAATTATGAAATTACCAGTTGTATTTGCAATAGATAGAGGTGGAATTGTAGGTGAAGACGGAGAGACACATCAAGGTGTTTTTGATATAAGTTATTTAAGAATTATACCAAATTTAACTATTTTTGCTCCAAGAGATGAGAAAACACTTGAGTTAGCAATAGAGTTTGCGTATAAATTTAATACCCCTTGTGCTTTTAGGTATCCAAGAGGTAATTTTATTGAAATTGATAATAAATTTAAAACAGAGTATAAAAATTTTGAATTAGGTAAGTCTGAACTTCTAAGAGATGCAAATGAAAATATTCTTTTTATTGGTTTTGGCAATGGAGTTCACCGTGCAATTAATACAGCAAATTTAATAGATAAAGATATTGCAATATTAGATTTAAAATTTATTAAACCATTAGATGAGGAGAAGTTAATAGAGCTTTGTAAATTTAAAAAATGGTTTATATTTAGTGATAGTATAAAGCAAGGCGGGGTGGCATCAGCTATTTTAGAGTTTCTTTCAAGTAAAAGAATATTTAACATAGAAGTAATTAGTTTTGAATTTGAAGATAATTTTATTCCTCATGGTAAAACTAGCGATGTTGAAGAGTATTTAAATTTAACACCAATCAAATTAGCAAATAAAGTTATAAATTATTTAAGAGGTTAAGAAATGGAAATGATTTTAGATAAATTAAGAGATAAAAATTTAAAGATAACTCCTCAAAGAGTTGCAATACTAAAATTTTTAAATCAAAAACTTCATCCAACGATAGATGAGATATATTCTGATGTAAAAAAGGATTTTATTTCAATTTCACTTGCTACAATTTATAAAAATTTAAATATTTTAAAAGAGGAAGATATAGTATTTGAAGTAAATACTCAAAATTCAAAAGTAAAATATGATTTAAATTTAACTCCACATATTCATAAATATTGTCCTAAATGTAACTTATTAGAAGATATATTTTTAAATAAAGTTTTAGAGAATTGTAATAGTAATTTTTCAAAATTTTTGGGAGAAGAGGTTTTAAGAAGTGATATTTTAATTACAGCAATTTGTAAAAAATGTGCTAATTAAAATTTTAACATAATTTAGATAAAATTTTTTAATCAAAAAAGGTTTGTAAGGTTTTAAATGAATATAATTACTGGAAAAGTTTGGAAATTTGGGGATAATATCGATACTGATTTAATTATTGCTGCTAGATATTTAAATACTTCTGATCCACACGAGTTAGCAAAACACGTATTAGAAGATGCCGACCCAGAGTTTAGCACAAAATTATCTGCTGGAGATATAATTATTGCTGGAGAAAATTTTGGTTGTGGAAGTAGTCGTGAACACGCTCCTATTGCACTTAAATATGCAGGTATTTCGGCAGTAGTAGCAAAAAGCTTTGCAAGAATATTTTATAGAAATGCTTTTAATATGGGGCTTCCTATTTTTGAATTAAAAGAGATTGATTCAATTGGTGAGGGTGATTTGATTAAAATAGATATGGATAGAGGTCAAATTATCGATTTGAATAGAGATAAAAATTATGATTTCACTCCAATTCCAGAATTTATGCAAGAGTTAATTAATAGTGGAGGATTAATAAATTATGCAAAAGCTGAACTATTAAAAGAGGTAAAAAATGAAAAAATATAAAATTGCTCTAATCAAAGGTGATGGAATTGGTGCAGAAATTGTTGAAGAGGCAGTAAAAGTTTTAGATTCTATTTCAGTAAATTCAGGATTTGAGCTTGATTATAAAGAGTATTTAATGGGAGGGGCAGCTATTGATGTTGAAGGTGTTCCACTTCCTGATGAGACAATTAAAGGAGCAATGGATGCTGACGCTGTTTTATTTGGAGCAATTGGGGGTGAAAAATGGGATTCACTTCCAAGAGAGTTACGACCTGAGAGTGGATTATTAAAGTTTAGAAAAGCTTTAAATGTATATTCAAACTTAAGACCAGTTTCTGTTTATGATGAATTAATAAATGCTTCAACTTTAAAGTCTGAAATTATTAGAGGTGTTGATTTAATGGTTGTAAGAGAATTAACTGGTGGTATCTATTTTGGTGAACCAAGAGGTAGAGAGGGTGATAAAGCTTTTAATACTATGGTTTATTCAATTGATGAAATTAAAAGAATTGCAAAAGTTGCATTTGAAGTTGCAAGTAAAAGAAGAAAAAAAGTGTGTTCAGTTGATAAAGCAAATGTATTAGATGTTAGCCAATTATGGCGTGATACAGTTGAAGAAGTTGCAAAAGATTATCCTGATGTATCTCTATCACATATGTATGTAGATAATGCTGCTATGCAACTGATTAGAGACCCAAAACAGTTTGATGTAATGCTAACAGGAAATATTTTTGGAGATATTCTAAGTGATGAGGCCAGTATGTTAAGCGGTTCAATTGGCTTACTTCCATCAGCATCAATAGGAGGAAATACAGCTATATATGAGCCAATTCACGGAAGTGCTCCAGACATTGCAGGGCAAGGGGTTGCAAATCCAATTGCAACAATTGCTAGTGCAGGTATGATGCTTAGATATTCATTAAATGAAATTGAAGCTGCAACAAAAATAGAAGAAGCTATTAAAAAAGCTTTAAGTGATGGTTATAGAACGCAAGATATAGCAAGTTTTGATGCAAAAGAGGTTTGTTCAACTAGTGAAATGGGTTCAATTATAGCTAATTTTGCTTCTAAATTATAGAGATAATGAAAAATTTAAGTTTAGCAGAAATTTATGAATTACAAGGCTTAAAAGAGGAGGCTCTTGAGATTTATAAAGATATGTTGAATGAAAATCCATCTAATATAGAAGCTAAAAGAGGACTTAAGAGAGTTAGAGGGCTTAGAGAAGAGTTTAATGGTGTTAATAAAAATATGCTAAACTTTTTTTTAGATATGGATACGAAAGCTGAATTTGTAGAATTTGAAAGGTGGCTGTTAAAGTTATGGATATAAAAGATTTAGTACTTTCAAGCCTTCATGAACTTGAACTTGGAGTAGAAGAAGAGGCAAAAAAAAATAAAAAAATTGAAATTGAAAAAATTGAAAAAACTAAAAACAATGAAAAAAGTTTAAAAAAAGATAATAGTGAAAAAAATAATAATAGAATAGAGATTGAAGAAGATATAAAAATAACAAAAAATGGAAAAATAATTGAGTTAAAAGAGAAAATTATAGAAAATGATAATGGTGAACTTGAACTTGATAGTGTTGAGAGTATACAACAAAATTTAAATGATGAAAAAGAGTTTTTACTAAGTTTAAGAGAGAGGCTTTTAGTTTTATTTGAGGGGCTTAAATCATCAAATAATAAAAAGGTTGAAGCAAAAGTTGATTTAATACTTAATTTTTTTGAGTATCTACTTGCTACAATAGAGGATAAGTTAGAAAAAAAATAGATGTTAAATTTTTCTAACACACCTCTTCATCTTCATAATGATTTTAAATTTTTAAAAAGTTTTCTAAAGAATTACTCTAATAGGGTATATATTGTTGGTGGAAGTATCAGAGATGCTCTTTTAAATCAAGAGATAAAAGATATAGATATTGAAGTATTTGGAGTTAGTGAAAAAAAATTCAATTATATTATGCAAAAACTTGGAGCTATTGGAGTTGGAAAAAGTTTTTTTGTATATAAATATAGAAACATTGACATATCTCTTCCTAGAGTTGAAAAAAAAATTGGTATTGGACATAAAGCATTTAAAGTTACTTTAGCAAAAGATGAGAGGATTGCTTCTCAAAGAAGAGATTTTACTATGAATGCCCTAATGTATAATGTCTACTCAAACACTCTACTTGATTTTTGGAGTGGGGAAATTGATATTAAAAATCGAGTTATAAAAATTATAAATGAGCAAAAATTCAGAGAGGATAGCTTAAGAGTGCTTAGGGCTATGCAATTTAGTGCTAGATTTAAATTTAAAATAGATTCTAAAAGTATTAAAATTATGCAAAGTATCGATTTAAGTGATTTAAGTGGTGAGCGAATATTTTGGGAGTTTGAAAAAATGTTTAATGCAACATATCTTCACTATGGGCTTTATTATTTTTTTAAACTAAAAATTGCAAAAAAACTTTTAAATATTAATATTAAATTCAAAATTTTTTTAAAGACAGCAAAAGAGTTAAAAAAATATTTTAAAAACTTCAATCAGAAGAACTATCAATTTTATTTTTTATATGTCTTATCTAAAAATTTACATATTAATTTTACAAAAATTGCTAAAGAGTTAAATTTTTCTAATATCTACATAAAGACTTTATCTAAACAGAAATCAATTCCTATAAATTTAAGTGATAAGTTTTTGTTTGCTCTCTCTTTAAAATATCCACTAAAAGAGTGGTTAGGAAATTATAAATTTATTAATAAGATAAAATTACTAAATATTTATGAAGAGAGTTTTAATACTAATGTAACTTCAAAAGATGTTATAAAAGATGGATTTAAAGGTAAAGAGATAGGTAAAGAGATAAAGAGAAGAAGATTAAATATAATTAAATAGTTTCATTATTAAATAACAATAATATATGTTTAATAAAACACAAGCTACAATTTGCTAATAAAAATAAGGATATTACCTATGAGAAAACTTTTGACTATTTTAATTTTACTCACTGTTTCATTTTCAGCTTATGCTAAAAAAATTAGATTAACTGGAACTGTTATTTCAGATAATCAAAAATTTATAGGAACTCAATATATAGGCTATATTAAACATATATTTGTTGATATAGGAGATAGAGTTGAGAGAGAAGATAAGTTGTTTGAACTTGAATCTGCTCAATTTGATATTATGAAGTCACAAGCAGATACAGTAGTTGAACAAGCTAAGTTAATGGCTGATATTTTTCAACAGAGATTGGAAAATCTTCAAAGAAAAAAGAAGAGAATGAAAATTTCAACTGCAAAAGAAGATTTATTTGAACTTGAAGACTTAAGTGATTCAATTGAAAATGTACAAGCAATGCTAGATACTGCAAAAATTGGTATTAAAGAGGCTACTATTAAAGCTAAACAGTTAGCAACAATTTATAATTATGTAGAGATGAAAGCTCCTAGTGGTGGAGTTGTTATTGATAAAAGAATTAGAGTTGGGGATATGATTATGCCTGGTATGCTTGCTATGATTATAGTTGATACTGAACATTTAAAAATTGAAACTGAAGTGTCTGAATCTTATTATAGATATTTAAGAAAATGGCAAAAAATAAATATCACAATTCCATCAATTGATTATCATACAGTTGGTTATATAAAAGCTATAGTGCCAAGTTCGAATCCTATGACGCATACAATTAAATTAATTATTAATTTTAGTAAAAAAGAGTATGAGTTAATTCCAGGTATGTATGCAAAACTTATTTTAGATTTGGATGAAGAAGAGAATCTAATTATAGAGAAAAAATATCAACAAGAGAAAATATTAAAAGGAAATCTTAATTTTACAGAAGAGAACAATGAAACTCAAAAAGTAGAGGGAAAAATAGGTAATTCTAAATGGGATTTATAAATCTCATTCTTCTTTTAAAATTTATAATTTAAACTAGCCCAAGCACTTCTATTTTCATAAGGTAAATCATTATGAAGCGTAAAAGCATTTGACGGATAAAATAATCCTTCATCTAAAATATCTCTTATACCAAATTTAACTGATAAATTATCAGTTAAATTATTAAAACTAAGAGTAGCATTAATTAGATGTTGAGCTTTCATATCATCTCTAATATCATTTTCACTTCTAGGTTTTTTTCCAATATACTGATACCATAGAGTTAGAGTTTTATCGAAAGATGGATTTGAAGATAGGTTAAATGTTAGCATTAAATTTCCAAGTATATCAGCAACACCCACTAATTCATTATTAGTTGCTTTATCTTTAGTATCTACAAAGGATATATTTGTATTTAATTTTAAAAAGTCTTTGTAGTGTTTAATATACTCTATTTCAATTCCTCTTGTCTCAATTTTATTTATATTATCAGTTAGAGTTGTGACAGGATCGTAAGCAATCAAATTTTCAAGTTTAGAATTAAAAAGTGTTGTTCTGAAAATATCTAAATAACTGTTATAGATATAACTTAATTCATAAGTATCAATATCTTCAGGTTTCATATCATCACTAGTTTTATAAACAGGATTATTTTGAAGGTACATTTGAAAAAAAGTTGGAGGTCTAAAGGCTTTAGCATATTGCATTTTTAAAATATTTTTATCATTTACTCTATAAACTCCGGCTATTCTTGGATTTATAGAATTTCCAACATCATTATAGTTATCATATCTAATACCCATTGTAATTGTTAAAGGTTCAGTTATACTCCACTCATCTTGAACATAAATTGCTTTTGATTCTCTTGAAATATTATCTTTTAAAATATTTTTTTCTCCTGTAAAAGAGATAGTTTTATGATAGTCTTCATTTGTTAATGGGTCAATATTTGATTTATACATAACTTCACTCATTTTTGTATAAAAAAATTCTGTTCCAAGTAAAAATTTATGATTTTGCCACTCATAAAAAGAATCAAAACCTGCATAATATTTTTCTTCTTTGAATATAGGTGTTACAGTCCAGCCTTGGGGATACTCTTGTTGCTCATTATCAATAAATCCATTTGGATATAGATGCATATCATCATTATCTTGATTGAATGAAAAATAGCCAATTTTAGGAATAAATTCAATTTCAGCTATATCAAATTTTTTTTTAAGTTCGATATTTACCGTCTCCTCATCATAATTTAAGTGTCCATCATTTGGTGGAAGTATTCCTGTTTTACCCTCTTGTTCGCCATTCTTTACAACCATATAGTTAAGTGCAAAAATAAAATCTTTATAATTTAGTTCCATATTTACAAAACTATTAGCACTATTTTTTTCAAATTTTTTAGAAATCTCTTCTCCAGTTAAATAAAAAGAGGCATCTTTTGTAATTGTAGTATCAATTCCATCACTACTCTGTCTATATAAATTTAAATTAATTTTTAAATCACTATCTTCTATAAAAGCATTGACTCCAGCACCTTGGGCACTATTTTCACTACTAAAATATGTATAATCTCCAAAAATATTATTTGCTTCTTTTTTAGTAATTATATTGACAACTCCACTATAAGCATTTTCTCCATAAATAGCTGAACCAGCACCTCTAATGATTTCAACTCTATCTATTATTGCAGTTGGTATTGCAGGTAGTCCTCCAAGTCCAGTTAAACTAGTTGATATTGTTTTAGAATTAATTAAGAGTTTTATTTTTCCAAAACCATAATTTCCACCTATACCTCTTATATCTTCTATATTATCAATATTACTTACCATATTTAAATTATAATTAGATAAATTAGTAATTCCTAAATTTTGTAATTCACTTCCTTTAATAACACTTACAACTCCTGGTACAAAATCTACATTAAGTTTTGTTTTAGTTGCAATTTCAGTTACTTCTTCTAATAAATTTAAAAAATCAAGTTCTTGTTCTTCTATATCTTGAGCAACTAAATAAAAAGGCATTAACATAACACTTAAAATTATTGAAATTTTTTTCATAATTTCTCCATTTTTATTAAAATTTCAAAAAAATACTTTCTTACTTAAATTTTATCAAAATATTCTTTAATAATTAACACTTTTTTTAATTAGTATTCTAATCATTAGGTAATTTTAATTCTTCTATTTTATTTTCTATTTCATCAATAATTTCACGATTCCAATGAAGTTTTTCAATTGGTTCGTCAATTAACTCTATAATTTTATTTATAATAAGTTCCTCTTTATCTAGTTCATTTGGATAAGTAAAAGATATTAAATTATTTAAATCTTTACTAAAAGAGGATAACTCTTGACATACATATTCAGAGCCATTTTTATCAATACCAGGTAACAGTAATATAAAATTATTTTTATGAATAAAAATAGCATCACTTCGTCTACTACTTTTTGCTACAATTTTGGCCATTAATTTTGAATCGACTTCAGTGCTTATTTTGAAATAGACAATTGAGTAATAGACTTGTTCAAATGTATATCTTTCAATAAAATGAATATCTTTAATAATAATTTTTGGAAGTTCACTAAAAGGTATAATATGTCCCATTTTTAATCCTTTTTATATAAAATATTAATTAAAAGCTTTTGTATCTATAAAATCTTTCAGAACTATTACCATCTTTAATATAAACATCTAAAAGATTCTCATTAGATATCATATAAGCTAATGCTAATAAAACTTCACTCTCTTTAAAATTTAAATTACTTGCAATTTCTTCTATTTTAGAGAATTCTTTGGTTTTTAAATAAGAGATAATTTTTTTATTTAAGTTTTTTGTTCTGTCTCTAAGTAGTAGCATTTTAGTAATGCTCATAGACTTAATTAGTTCCCATAATGTCGATGCCATTTCATAGCTATTATCAATGCTATTTTTTTCATCTTTTGATATATTTGAAGTTTGTAAATATTCAATTAATTCGTCATCAAAAAACTTCTCTATTTTTTTTTTCATTTTTTTAAGATTTTTTGATTCTATATGTGACATATTGTCTTCTATTACATAATCAAATATCAAAAATGAGATAATATTATTAATAAAATATATATTATATACACTTTTTATCTCTTCGTGTGCTAAATCACCAATAATATATCTGACTAATTCTCTTGTCTCATTTGAACTATTTTTTAAAAATTTTTCTATACTCTGTTTAAATTCATTTAAAAAACTAATTTTAAATTTACTATCATCTTTTTCATCTAATATTTTTAAAATAAAACTAAAAGCTGTAACTATATCTATTGAATATTTTTTTATGTCAATTTTTTTTAATTGAACTTTCTTTTTTTGTGTAGGTTTAAAAAAATCATTATATGCAATATCTAAAATTTCCCTTGTAAAACTAAACTCTTGCATTTTAACATCCATTCATCTTAGTATTTAAGTAATTTTATCATAATATAAATACTTAAAATAATCTAAGAAAGGTTAAATTGTGTTTAAAATCAAAAAAGATTTTGATAAAATAAGAGAACTTGGCGTAAAACTATCTACTTCAAACACATTAAAAGAAAGTTTAGCAGTAATATCTGATACAACAAGAGACATTGTAGGTGCAGACAGAGCTTCCGTTTATATATATAATTCTAATGTAAATATGCTTTGGAGTGTTCACGCTGACGGTATTGAATACATAAGAGTTCCTATGGATAAAGGGATTGCAAGTTATACATTTAATAAAAAAAAGCCATATATCACTAACTCTCCATATAATGATGAGCATTTTTATAGTTTAATTGATGAAAAGAGTGGATATAGAACTAAAAGTATAGCAAGTGTTCCTATATTTGGCTTTACAGGTGAAATTATAGGAGTAATGCAATTATTAAATAAAAAAGAGTTTCAATTTTATGAAGATGATATTTTAGTAATGAAATTTTTGAGTAATTTTGTAAGTGGTTTTTTAGATTTATATATGATAACAGATGATGAAACAGATTCAGATATAGAAGCAGGAGCACTTAATTTATCAACTCCTACAAATTAATTA
The DNA here is from genome assembly GCA_016744535.1 of Campylobacteraceae bacterium. GTDB lineage: Bacteria > Campylobacterota > Campylobacteria > Campylobacterales > BB28 > BB28. The sequence goes on along the minus strand of JADGEE010000034.1, from coordinate 535 downwards.
TTTAAAAATTTTTATTTTTATATTTTAAGAAAAAGGAATTTTTTGAATAAAGAAGATTTAACAAAATATCTTGAAGATATATTAGATAGAAATGAAGAGACTTGTATATTAATAACTGGAGAGTGGGGAGTTGGTAAAACTCATTTTTGGGAAAAAGAGTTTAGTAAAAAAAGTTTAAAAGATAAAAAATATGTTTATGTATCATTATTTGGAGTTGAAAATATAAATGATATAAAAGAGCAAATTTTAGCTCAAGTTTTTAAATTAAATAAATTTCTTGATAAAACTTCAGAAGCTACTGAAAACTTAACTTCTCGTTTTAATTTTTCAAACTTTGGTTTAAATATTGGTGTATCTTCAGTATTATCAATTTTAAAAAGAGAAAATTTTAAAGATATAATTATCTGTTTTGATGATTTTGATAGAAAAAGTATTAAACTAGATACAAAGGAAATTTTTGGGTATGCTTCACATTTAAAAGAGAGATTTGAATGTACAATTGTTTTTTTAATGGATACAGACCAAATAAGTGAAG
>JADGEE010000033.1 GCA_016744535.1 Campylobacteraceae bacterium | reverse complement strand
ATATAGAGATTATATTAAAATTTGCAAAAAAGAGAATATTATAAATACTCAAGAGAGTGATAATTTACTTGAATTATTAAATGATTTAGGAGTCTGTTTATATTTTGAAAATATTTTAATATTAAATCCTAAATGGCTAACTAATGAAATTTATAAAATAATAGATTCTGATAGTTTGGTAAAAAATAATGGAGTTTTAAAATTTGAAGATAAAAATAGTTATATTATAAATCTTATGGAAGAATTTAAATTATGTTATAAATTTAATAAAAATGAAATTTTAATACCTGATTTACTTGAAGTGAATGAGCCTATATTTGAGTTTGATTATGAAAATTCATTTAAATTTATTTTTATTTACGATTTTTTACCTAGTTCAATCATCACTCAATTTATAGTAAATATTCACTTAGATATAAAAGATAAACTTAGATGGAGAACTGGAGTTGTAATCAAAAGTAAAGATTTTAACTCAATAGCAGTTGTAAAAGCTGATATTGAAGATAAAAAGATATTTATATTTGTAACAGGCAAACAAAAAAGAGATTATTTTATATATATTAGAAAAATTATATTAGATATTAATAACTCTTTTGAAAATCTAAAATATGATGAAAAAATTGTAATTAACAATAATTTAAGCGTTAGCTATCAACATTTAATAAATCTTGAAAATATGGGTGAGGAGAGTTTTATTCCTGATGGTGCTATGCAAAAATATAGCGTTAAAGAGTTTTTGGGAATGGTTGATAAAAAAAGAATAGTTTAATTTAAAAAGAAGAAATAATTTAAAGGATTAACCGATGGCAGGTGATGACCAAGAGAAGACCGAAGAACCCACCCAAAAAAAGATTGAAGATGCCAAGAAAGAGGGTAATGTTCCTAAAAGTCCAGATTTATCTGGATTTATTGGAATGTTTGTAGCATTTTTAGTCTATTTAGCACTGTTTGATTACTTAAAAGAGCGAGTTACAAAATTTTTTTATCACACGACAAGTCTTTATGGAACGGAGATAACAAAAGAGTTTATATTTAATTTAACGATTGAGCTTTTTATTGAATTAGGACTTATTATTTTACCCCTTGCAATACCAATTATGATTGCTGGAGTTCTTGGAAATTTAATTCAATTTGGATTTATATTTACTACAAAACCTTTGATACCTGATTTAAAAAAGATTGACCCACTAAAAGGATTGAAAAATCTGTTCTCTATGAAAAAATTAATTGAGGGAGTAAAAATTACTTTTAAAGTTGGAGTCTCTTTTGCAATAGGTTTTACTTTCTTCTTAATGTTTATAGAAGAGTTACCAACTGTTGCACTATTTCCCCTATTTGACCAAATTGACTGGTTAAATGAGAAGGCAATTTTATTAACTGGGATTATGTTAATTGTTATGATGTTTTTTGGAGTAATTGATTTTATGATTAAAAAAATACAACATACAAAAGATTTAATGATGAGTAAACAAGAGATTAAAGATGAGTATAAAAATATGGAAGGAGACCCCTTAATTAAAGGTAAAATTCGTCAAATACAGATGGAGATGGCTAAAAAAAGAATGATGCAAGATGTACCTACTGCAGATGTTGTTGTTACAAATCCAACTCACTATGCAATAGCAATTCGCTACGATCAAGAGATAGATAATGCACCAACTATAATTGCAAAAGGTATTGATAAGTTAGCACTTAAAATTAAAGAAATTGCAAGAGAGAATGATATACAAATTTATGAATCACCACCACTTGCAAGAGAGCTTTATAAGTCAGTTGAATTAAATGAAGCAATTCCAGAGCATCTCTATAAAGCTGTGGCGGAAATCTTAGTTTATGTTTATAAAATTAATGATAAAAAGATGGGAAAATAGATTTAAGTGTTATCTATCTAATTCCCCTGCAATGATATTTAAACTTCCTAAGTTTACAATAGCATCAGCGATTTTATGCCCCTCTATCATCTTATCAAATGCACTCATCATAAAAAAACAAGGTGGTCGAACTTTTACTTTATGTGGTTTTCCACTTCCATCACTCACAATAAAAAATCCTAATTCCCCATTTGCAGCCTCTGTCGCATTATAATATTTACCAATTGGCACTTCCACGCCTTCATAAATTAATTTAAAGTGATTTATCATCCCCTCGATTGAGTTATAAACTTCCTCTTTTTTAGGTAAAATTATTTTTTTATTATCTAAATTAATTTCACCTTTTGGCATCTTTTTAACAGCTTGATTTATAATTTTAATACTCTCTTGCATTTCGATAAATCTAACCATCATTCTGTCGTAAATATCACCTACACTTCCGATAGCTACATCAAAATCAAAACTATCATAGTAGTAGTATGGTGCATCTTTTCGTAAATCGTTTTTAACTCCACTCGCTCTTAAGCAAGGACCACTAAATCCATAATTAAGAGCCTCTTTTCCACTTATTGTGCATATATTTTGTGTTCTATCGTGAAATATTCTATTTTTATCAATTAAACTTAAAGCGTCTGAAATCCCTTTGTTTATATCAGTTAAGACGGTTTTTAAATCAACTTCAAATCCATCATATAAGTCATTAGATAATCCACCAATTCTAGTATATGAATTAGTAAGTCTAGCCCCTGTTAATTTGCTAAGTAAATCATAAACTTTCTCTCTAGGATTAAATAGATACCAAAAATTTGTTAATCCGCCCATATCAACTAAATTTGCACCTATACAGACTAAATGGTCGATTATTCGTGAAAGCTCACTTAAGATAACTCTAATAAAAATCGCTCTATCAGGAATGATTAAGCCCATCATATCCTCAACAGCTTTTGCGAAACCTACATTATTCATAATCGCAGAACAATAATTTAACCTATCAGTATAAGGGATTATTTGATTATATGTGTGATTCTCTGCACTCTTTTCAAATCCACGATGTAAATATCCAATTTCACAAACTCCAGCTTTTATCTCTTCGCCATCAACAGCAATTAAAGTTCTAATAGTTCCGTGAGTTGCAGGGTGAGATGGACCTAAGTTTAAAAACATCAAATCTGTATCTAAATCTTCACTTTTAGCTGATAAATTAAGTTTTTTACCCATCTCATCCATTAAATCTTCTGTATCATCACATAATTGATAATTTGTAATTTCGTAATCTCGTCTAAGTGGGTATCCTTTGAATTGGTAATGATTTAATATTCTCTTTAAATTTGAATGGTTTATAAATTTAATTCCATACTGGTCATAAGCTTCTCGCTCAAGCCAATTTGCACTTTTAAAAAGTGGTGTTAAAGTTTCAACTTTTAAATTATTATTATTAATAGGCATAAATAGAGTTATGACTTTATCAACATTCCTTAAGATATACACCATATAAAAACGAATTTGCATCTTTTGAGGATAATCTAAATAGTCAATTACGCTTAAATCCGTTAAATTAAAACCCTCATCTTTTAATTTAGAAATATACTCATAATGAGTATTCTCTTTTAAATATATTTTATCGTTATCTATATTCATCTTTTTAACCTCATTATTTATAAAAATCAATAATTTGCTGTAAAACCCCTAAAATTGATTCTACACTATCTATATAATATTTTCGTTTTTCTATTGTAACTATATAATTTTCATTTAAATATTCAAGTTTCATAAATTGCCAAATTTCACCAGTTGTAACTGCACCAAAAATTGTTTTAATACTATTATCTTCTTGTTCATTAAAAATATAAGCCCCAATCATTTGAGCGATACATTGAGCTAATCCCAAGTCAATATCACTTTTTTTTGCTTCAACTATTGCAAATATAGGACTAGAAATAAAAGTTGAATCTACATCTTTTGTCAAAATAAAATCACACTCACCATTTAAATCTCTATCAATATCTATGTCTAAGTTTTCACCTGAAAAATATATAAAATTTTTACTTTTTCTTTTCATTTCTAATAAAACTGGAGTTACTAAAAGCTCACTTCTTGATTTTTCAGTGTGCAATGGTAAATCACTTACAATATTTAAAGCAGTCTTAAGCCAATCACTTAATTCTACTTTTTCATCTTTAAAAATAGTATCTTTTTTCTCTTGTAAATTAAACTCTTTTTTTAATCTCTTCATTGTAAATTTAGAGTAGGGCATTTAAAATTCCTTGAATATTTTTAATTTTATTACTGTACTCTATCAATCCAATAACCCCTTAAAATCTCTATGTCTATCTTTTAAAACACTTTCAGTTTTTACTTTCTCTTGAATTTCAATTATCGCATCAATAAAAGCTTCAGGGCGAGGGGGACAACCAGCAACATAAACATCAACTGGTATTATTTGGTCAATTCCTTGTAAAGTTGTATAATTATCATAAAATCCACCACTACAAGCACAAGCCCCAACACTTATAACCCATTTTGGCTCTAGCATTTGCTCATAAATTCGCTTTAAAATGGGTGCTTGTTTATTTGTAATAGTTCCAGCAACTACCATTAAATCAGCTTGTCTAGGAGAAAATCGAATAACTTCTGCTCCAAATCTCGACAAATCGTGCCGACTTGCAGCTAGTGACATAAATTCAATCGCACAACAAGCTGTCCCAAAAATCATAGGCCAAAGAGAGTAATCACGACCCCAATTGATAGCTTCATCAATTCTAGTTGTAATGATACTCTCTCCAAAGTTTGCCTCAACACCTAAATTTAAATTCAATTAAATACCTTTTTATTTATTATATAAATCAGACCTAATACTAAAATAGTGATAAAACTAAACATTTCGATTACGCCAATCATACCAAGTTCGTGGATACTAACTGCCCACGGATACATAAAAATAATCTCTACATCAAAGAGAACAAATAAAATTGCAATTAAATAGTATTTTATATTATATTTTTGAGTACTAGTTCCTATCATATGTGAAATTCCACTCTCATAAACCTCATTTTTAATTTCACCCTCATAGTTTCTAGGACCAATAAATTTTGCTAAATTAAAAATTGATGGAATTAAAAGTGCTATAAATAGAAGCAGTGTTACAGAAAAGACGATTTCTAAATTCACATAAAACCCTTTTTTTAATATAAATTATCTTATCAAAAAGAAGTTTAATATCTATTTTACTCTTCTTAATGATATTAAATTTTTTTCTATTATTTTCAAATTTTTATTCATTGATTCTAAATTTTTATGTCCATTTGGAAAAGCTACATCAAGTATTTCTATGGCTCTAACAATGTATTTTCTTGCTATTTCAAATTTTTTTAAAGATTGGTAAATAGATGAGTGATTACTGTAAGATATGGCAATAGATGGATGATGTTGATGTAAAATTTTAGATTTTATTTTTATAGCTTTTAAATTAAATTTTAATGCTTCATTATTATTTTGACCCAACTTATAAATTAAAGAGACTGCATTATATGAATTGGCTAAATCTAAATTAAACTCATCTAGTAATCTTTCTCTAATTTTAAGTGATTTTATGCTAAATTTTAAGGCATTTTTTAAATCACCTTCAGCTTTATAATTTGAAGATAATTTACTATAAGAGACAGCTAAGTATAGATAAACCTCATCAGATATTTTTTCGTGAATTTTTATATCTTTTAAATTATACTCTTTTGCTTTATCAAACTCTTTTAATTGTCTATATATTTCAGAAATATGATGATAAGATAGTGATAAATCAGGATGATACTCATTTAATATTCTTTTTCTAATTTTAAGTGATTTTAGACTAAAATAGAGAGCTTTATCTAAATCATTTAAAGATAAATAAGTTAATGATAAATTATTATAAGATGTAGCTAAATCTGGATGAAATGTATTCAAAAGTTTCTCAAACATATCAACTGATTTTAAATTTAATTTTAATGCCTCTTTAAATTCACCTAAACTATTATGAAGTAGTGCTAAATTACTAGCTAAATGAGTTATTTGTTCATTCTCCTCTTTAAAAAATTTCAGTATATTCTCTACAAAAATGATATATTTAAATCTAATAATAGAGTTATCTTTTTTATTAAAATTTAATTTTTTTGTAATACTAAGAATTAATTTTTCAGACTCTTTAAAAGTAGGTTTGTAATAATAGATAATAAATTCAGATATTATTTTAGGTAATTTAAATTTATTATCTATTTTTCTAATCCAACCAATTTTTACTAATTGGTTTAAACTATCAATAAATTCATTTTTACTTTGAATATTTAAATACTCAAATAAATCTTCTAAGCTAAGTTCAATTGGAGGTAGTAGACTAAACCACTTAAGAAATAGTAGTTTTTCATCTAAATTATTTACTTTAAAAATTATTTCTAAATACTTAAAAATAACTAATTTAGTATCTTTTTTTATATTTACTACTGGAGTATCTTTATTTTTAAATATTTTTAAAAACTTATCAATAGAATTTTTATCTGAAATACTTTTTGCAAAAACTTCAATCATTAGTGGATGAAATCCTATTTTATTTAATAATATACTTAAATCTTTTTCATTCACTTTTATATTGCAATAAGAGGTAAATAGTTCTCTTGAGGCATCTGGAGAGAGAGTATTCAATTTTATTTTTGAATCACCATTAAAATCAATCCTTGAAATAATTAATATTTTAAAATTACCAAACAGCTTTTTTATTTTTAAAAGTTCATTAAAGTTATTAAAATTATCTAATATTAATAAGTTTTGACCATTTAGTTTTTTAAGTTCTGATAAAATATTTTTATATAAATCTTGATAATTATCTTTATCATCATAAGATTTAACTTTAAGATTAAAACCATTAATAAAACTTCTTTTTAAATTATTTTCATAATTAATCCAAGCTAAATAAGAAAAATTCTTTAAGTTCTGTTTTAAAAACTCTCTTGCCAAAGATGTTTTTCCAACTCCTCCTACTTCGTCAATTAAAAAAAGTATTTGATTATTTTGAAAAAAGTTAAGGATATGGCTTAACTCTCTATCTCTATATAGAAAATTAAATGATTTATTAGTAAAACTAACCATATTGGTTAATGATTTAGAGTTTACAACTTTAATTTTTTCATCATCTATTATCTGTAAAATTTTTGGGTTGATAACTTTAAAGTTATCCTTAATATCAACTTCCTTTTTATCTTTCATCATTTTAAATCTCCAAAATTAAAAATTATGAATAGCTTAAGTTAAGATTATAACTAAAAATTTTAAAAATTAAATTAAGCGTATGAAAATATTTTAATGTTTAGCAAAATTAGTTTATAATTATAAAAAAGGAGTATTTATGAGAATGTTTAATTTTAAAAACTTACTTTTAATAGTTTTACTTAATAGTAATTTTTTATATGCAGAGATAAAAAGAGAGGTTTGTTCAGAATTTACTTTAGAATCTAATAATCAAACAGTGTCTTTAGAAAAAGGCACTACGCAATATTTTAATATAAGTGTATGTGATCCTGTACAAGTTTTTAGTAGTGATGAGTCTATTATTACAGTAGAGCGTTTTACAACTGAATTTATAGATGAGATAGGAGTAACGGCAGTTTCTAACGGTAGTGCAACAGCTACTGTATCAGATAAAAATGGAGTTGGATATTTATTTATTAATGTAATTGACTCAACTAAAACTACTACAAATGATAAAACAGACACTATTTGGTTTGAAGAAGAACCAGATGGGTATTTTAGTTGGTTTGAGGCTAATAAATGGTGTGAAGATAAGGGTTATAGGCTTCCTTATATGTCTGAATTAATAACTGTATGGAATGCAAATGGTGGTCAAAAATCTCCTAGTGGGTTTAAAAAAGATACATTTTATTGGGCAATAGAAGAGGTTAGTGATGGTCAGCATAAAGGTTGTGCTATGGATTATGATTGTTCAACTGATGATGGTTTTGGATGGTCTGATAATAGTTTTGGACATCCAAAGTGTGTGATGAGTACACCTATAAATACTAATAATACTAATGATTCCACACTTACAATAGATAGTAGTGTTATAGAAGAGCTTGGTGATGGTTGGCATCTTCTTGGAAATTCAAGTATTATAAATGATTTTGGTATATTTAATAGTGCAAAAATAATATGGTTTTATGACTTTGATAAAGGGTGGCAAAATTTTACTCCAACACAAAGCACACCACCTGAAATAGATATCAAAAACTTTCAAGGTTTTTGGGTAAAAAAGTAATTTTTTACCTATTTCAAACTTCAAGATTGCTTATTTTATATTTATATCATATTTAACTTTTTTACCACCAGTTACATCAAAACCATTTTTTAAATAAAAATTTAAACTTCTTTGAAATTCAGGTAATGGAGGAGTAGTGAGTTCTAATCTTGTTCTATTTTCATCTTTTGCAAGTTTAATAACTCTATCTAAAAGTTTTTTTCCTATATTTTTACAACGATATTTTTTTTCAACATATAATTCAGTAATAGTGAAAAAATGACCTTGTGCATAGAGAGAAAAACTATTGTTAAATGTAATAAAGCCTACTATTTGATTATTGATTTCATAAACAAAAGCTCTAAAATCTTTTTCTAAATTTTCATTAAATAGTTTTATTATAAGTTCAATATCTGTATTTATTTTTGCACCAGTTAAATCAAATATTTCTTTTCCAAAAGTTGCTAATAATTTCGCTATATCTTTTCCATTTTTTTTTTTTGCTATTTTAATCATTATAGCTACATTTTTGCAAATACTCTTTTGTAAACTCTAAAGTTCGTTTTTTAGTTATCATTTCTATCTCCTTATTCAAAATTAAAATAGTATAATCATACTATTTTAATATGGAGATGAAAATTATATGACACTTTTTGGTTATGGAAAAACAACAAAAGAAATTGCAAAAAAGTTTAAAAATAAAAAAATAAAAATATATGATAATAAATTCAAAGAAGTAACAGAAGATGAATTTGGAAATAAATTAATTCCAATGGAGCAATTTAATCCTAATGAGAGTGATTTAGAAGTCATCTCCCCAGGAATTGCCCCACATAATCCAATAGTTAAAAAAGCAAAAAATTTAATTAGTGAATATGACTTGTTTTCTGATAATATGCCTTTTAATATTTGGATTAGTGGAACTAATGGTAAAACTACAACAACGCAAATGCTAACTCATTTACTTAAACATAGAGGTGCAATAAGTGGCGGAAATATTGGAACTCCATTAGCTACAATGGATGTAAAAGCTCCTATTTGGATACTAGAGACTAGCTCTTTTACACTTCACTACACAAATAAAGCTAAACCAAATATATATATTTTACTTCCAATTAGTCAAGACCATATCGATTGGCACGAAGGGTTTGAGAATTATAAAAATGCAAAATTAAAACCACTTGAATTTATGTATGAGGGTGAGGCTATTATTTTGCCTAAAAAATATATGAATAGAGAATCTGCTGGATTTAAAATAGGATATGAAAATAGTAAAGATTTAGCCGAGTATTTTGATATTGATTTAAATAAAATTAATTTCAAAGAGCCATTTTTATTTGATTCTATTATCGCTTTAGGAGTTAGTAAAATTCTGTTTGATGAGGTTAATTATAATTTAATAAACTCTTTTAAAGTAGACGCTCATAAAGTTGAAAAGTTTCAAGATAGAAAGAATCGTATATGGATTGATGATTCAAAAGCTACGAATATAGATGCTACTATTGAAGCTTTAAAAAATTTTATAAATCAAAAAGTCTATTTAATATTAGGCGGTGATAGCAAAGGGGCAAATCTTGAGCCGTTATTTAACTTTATAGTGGATAATAATATAGATATAAATATTTTTGCAATTGGTAAAAGTGCAAATGAAATTCAAGAGTTATCTATTAAATATAATTTAGAATCTATAATAACAAAAGAGTTAAAAATTGCAGTTGATGAAATTTCAAAACTCCACAATAGTAACTCTATCGCAATATTGTCTCCTGCTTGTGCTAGTTTAGATCAATTTAAATCATATAAAGATAGAGGAGAGAAGTTTAAAAAGTATGTTTTACCGAAAAAATCTGTAAAGCCCCTATCTTTAGATATGGGAATATAAAGCTATAAAGTTAAGAATTATTTAAATAGTATAATGTATAATACCTTATGAAAAATGAAATTCAATATAAATCTAATAATAATATTGTTTATTCTTGCAAATATCATATAGTTTGGTGTCCAAAATATCGTAGAAAAGTATTAGTTGATGATGTAGAAAAACGATTAAAAGAGATAATATATAGTATTGCAAATGAATTAAAAGTTGAAATAATAGAGATGGAAACAGACAAAGACCATATACATATTTTAGCTGAAATAGACCCACAATTTGGGGTAATGAATTTTGTTAAAAAAGCTAAAGGTAGAAGTTCAAGACTTTTAAGAGATGAGTTCCCACATTTAAAAAGTAGATTGCCAACTCTTTGGACAAATTCAAGCTTTATAGCAACAGTTGGAAGAGCACCACTTGAAGTAATAAAGCAATATATAGAAAATCAACAAAGAAGTGAAAAAAGTGGTAATAATAGCAGTAAAGAAAAATGGAAAAGGTTTTTAAATGCTGGTCAGAACATATAAATATAAACTTTATCACAATATAGGCAAAGGGTCTAAAAACTTAAATAATCTCATAAATATTTCAGGAATAATATATAATCATTGTATCGCACTTCATAAAAGATATTATAGATTATATGGGAAATCTTTAAATAAATTTCAACTTCAAAAACATTTAACGAAACTCAAAAAGCTACAAAAATATAGTTATTGGAAAGCTTTAGGCTCACAAGCAATTCAAAATATAACTGAAAGAATAGATGAAGGATATAAAAAGTTCTTTAAAAAACAAGGAGGCAGACCAACATTTAAAAAAATAAAAGAGTATAAATCATTCACTTTAAAAGGTAAAGTTGGTTATAAAATAAATGATAATGTTATTTCTCTTAACGGTTATAATTATAAATTTTGGCTATCAAGACCAATTGATGGAAAAATAAAAACTGTAACTGTTAAAAGAGATAATATAGGAGATTTTTATATTTGTATATCACTTGAAATTGAAAATAAAATTAATATCACAACGGGTAAAAATGTGGGTATTGATTTTGGACTAAAACAATTTCTAACTTTATCAGATAATTCAAAAATAGATGCTCCATTATTTCATCTCAAAAATTTATCTAAAAAGAAAAAAGGCTCAAATAATCGCAAAATTGCTAAAAAATAACTTGCAAAGCTTCATATAAAAATAGCTAATCAAAGAAAAGATTATTTTCAAGTTAGCTAATGAATTGGCTTTTAAATATGATAATATTTTTATTGAAGATTTAAATATGAAAGCTATGCAAATGCTTTGGGGTAGAAAAGTTAGTGATTTAGCTTTTAGTGAGTTTGTAACAATTCTATCATATAAAGCAAATGTTCATAAAATTGATAGATTCTATCCATCTTCTAAAACTTGCTCTAGTTGTGAGGAAGTAAACCAAAATATAAATAATGATTTTAAAAAACTAAATGATAGAGTTTTTAGCTGTAAATGTGGTTTAGAAATGGATAGAGATTTAAATGCTAGTATAAATATTCATAGAGTTGGGACATCGACTCTTAGGTTAGATACTGTAAGACCTCGTAAAGAGGCTCGTATCGCTTGACCATAGAATCCCCTAGCTTTAGCTATGGGGAGTATGTCAATTTAAATCATTTACCCAAAAAAAGTCGATCCACTCATTACTCTCTTTGACATAAAAATCTGGTTTGATTAAGGCAGTAGTTTTATAAAAAATAGATGCTGTTTTATAATTAATATCAGAGTATTTATCTTTTAACACTTTTAAAACTTCTATCATAGTATCGCCACTATCAACTATATCATCAACTATTAAAACTTTTTTAGAGTTGATTAAATTAGGAATATTAAAAATTTTTATATTATCTAACTTTTGTGTATCATCATAGTGAATAGAGTTTATTGAAAAACAATTTCTTAAATCCAATCCCTCTGCTAATATGTGAGCAATTGTCATCCCACCTCTAGCTATTGCTACAATTGCATCAAAATTTTCCTCTTTTATACTCTTTAATAACTCTCTTAAATCTTGTTGTAGCTCATCGTGTCCGTAATAAATTTTTTTCATTAATTAATGCTCCTTGATTTCATTATACAAACTATCTCGCTCAATTGCTCTAAAATTACTATCTTTTATCAAATTTACAAACTCATTTAAATACATTCCGTTTGCACTTTTTGCTCCAACTATTGAATTAATTGACTCTTTTTGAATTGTTCCATCTAAATCATCTGCTCCAAATTCTTGTGCAACTAGGGCTAAGTTTATACTTGAAGTTACCCAATAAGCTTTTATATGAGGAATATTATCTAAAACTAATCGTGAAATTGCATAAGTTTTGAGTATCTCTTGACCAGTTGGAAAATTTTCAACTTTTAAATAGTTATTTTCTCTTTGATAAACTAAAGGTATAAAAGCATTAAATCCATTTGTCTCATCTTGAAGTTCACGAAGCCTTATCATATGCTCAACTCTATGTTTTCTCTCTTCAATATGTCCAAATAACATAGTAGCATTTGATTGTCTATTTTTTTGATGCCAAAGTTTATGGATTTTAAGCCAATTTTCACTACTAACTTTGCCTTTACATATAAAATCTCTTACACTCTCATTAAAAATTTCAGCCCCACCCCCTGGCATTGAATCAACACCATATTCAACCATTTTATCTATAACGCTTTCATAACTTAAATTATGCTCTTTTGCTAAAAAGTCAATTTCAGCAGCTGTTAGGGCTTTTATATGGATATTTGGATAGAGTTTTTTTATCTCTTTAAACATATTAAAATACCAATCTAAGCTCACTTTATCATTATGAGCCGATACGATATGTAACTCTTTTGCTCCATTTTCAATTGCATTTTTAGAAATTTTTAAAACTTCATCTAAACTCATAGTATATGAATTTGGATTTTTTCTATTTGCACTAAAACCACAAAACTTACAAATATCTTTACATACATTTGTAGGATTTATATGGCGATTTATATTAAAATATGTCTTATATGAATATAATTCACACCTCTTTTTATCAGCAAATTCTCCTAAAGTATAAATATCTAATTCATATAATTTAACTCCATCTTCAAGAGTTAGCCTCTCACTATTTTTTAATTTTTCAATTAAATCCATAAACTACCTTTTAAACTTTTACCGATAGTATATAAAAATTTAATATTTAATCCAAAACCCATAACCTCTATTAATACTATCAGGGTTATTAATCCACTCTCTTGTTATATTATTATAAGCCCAACTAGTCTGTAATTCATCATAATTTAAATTTGTATCACTACCAATTCCAACTAAATTCCAACCAATATTTAATATATCACTATTAAATTTATAACTATCTGTTTTGTTATAATCATCAAAATAGATAAATATATTAAAGTCATACTTAATCCACATTCCCTCACTTGGTTTTAATATTTTAGGATTTTTTATCCAGTATCCATTGTGAAATTTATATGCAATATCTTTTGTATGAAAAGTTTTTGAAATATTAATTTCGCTATTAATTGGTGAAGATATTAAAGACCAACCTTTAGATAATTTTAGATAATTGTCTATATATATACTATTTAAATAATTATTACTTTGAATAATAATTATATACTCTTTATTCTCTTGCATATCGAAAGTTTCACCATCAATTAAAATTTGTGCTTCACCATCTCTTAATATAACTCCTCTATAATTTTTATCTAAATATAATTTCTCTTCAAATTTTGCTTCACTACTTAATGGTATAATTTCCACAGAATTACTACCATAATTTACTCCTCTATTGTAATTATTATCTTTAACTATAAAAAATTTACTTAACGCTTTATACTCTCCAATTAATGCACCATCTTCTAAAATTGCCCCTTTTGTATTTGAGTTAGTTGGAAAATTAAAAGTTACACTCTCTCCATTTGAATACTCTATTTTTGCATTAACTTCTCCATTTGTATCAATATTTATTTTAGTATTTACATTTTTACCATCAATATTAATTTCTTTTGATATTTCAATTGTTTTATCATCATTTACTACTATATTAGAACCTGAATTAACCTCTAAATTTAAATCATTATGTCTAATTATGACTTCTCCGCTATTTTTTGCTTCTAATTCAACTTCATTATCATTTGTTGTAAATGTCTGCTTAACATTCCCATTACTATCAATTTCAACAACTCCATCTCTAGTAAATTCAAGTAGCGTTTTTATCTCTTTTTTATCATCTTTTAGATTTATCTCTATTATTTGGTTTTTATCTCTTACTTTAGCTACTGTTTGTGAAGTCAAACCATTTTTTAAGGTTTTTGGATTTAATTTATATATCTTCTCTGTCCCTAAATTTTCTTCATCTCCTAAAGTATTGAGTATATTCTCTTGCGTAACTTCAAATACTTTTTTACTTGAATCATAAATATTATCTATTGGTGAATCTATATTTGGGACAATGTAACTACCTTGATTATTTAAGCTATCTTCATTTACATCATTCACATTTATAGTTATATTTTTTTCATAATACGCACTACTATTTAAATCTAATGCTTTTATACATAAAACATAACTATTTTGTATTTCATAATCTAGGGCTATTGCATTTTTTAATTTATCTGTGGTTATACTAAAACTTCCATTATTTATACTATCATCACAAAAAGTATATGTTATATTATTATCACTATCTACTGCTGTAACATTAAAATCACCAATCTTTGTACCAGATGAACTATTTTCAACTATTATATCATTTGATATAAATATATTAGTAATAGCTGAATTATTAATATCTTCAACTTCTATTTTTACAAATAACTTTGCTGATTTTGAATTTGTATCTGTAGCACTTACATTTAATTCATAATACCCATCTTTATTGCTATCTGATGATGATTCATAATTTAATTTTGATTTAATAATTATATATCCACTTTGATTTATATCAAATAATGAACTGTCTGTACCACTAAGGCTAAATGTTAAGCTTGTATCTGTACTCATATTAACAGCACCAACTGATAAATTATTCTCTTTTACAAATAGAGATTTATATCTCTCTAAGAAGTAAAATTTACTATTATTATTATCTCCTATGTCATTAAATGTTATGTATGGATTACCAATGCTATCTTCTATAAGTGATAAATTATTAACTTCTCCATTTGCTATAATAGTATCAACTTCAGTCCAATTTGAATCTACATATTTTTTAATTTTAATTTTATTTGTAGCATTAGATTCCACAATAGCTACATAAGGAATACTCTTTTTATCAATTATAAATCCTAAATCTGTTGTTATATTGTTTACAATATTTTGTTCTCCAATATAATTCCAGCTTCCATTATATTCCATTACAGTTAAACTATTTTGGTTTGTAATATAAGCAATGTGTAGTGTGTTTGAACTGTTTACATCAATTAATACTCTTTTAGCTTTAGGATTAAGTGGACTTATAAAACCATTGTTTGCTCCACTTAAATAACTAATATTATTATCACTATTTGAGTATGTTTGAATAATAATTGCATCTGCAATTGGTAAAATTTTATCAATATGGGCAATATAGAGTCTATTAGTGCTATCAACTGCCATAGAGATATCTTCTACTTCATCCATTGAAAAATAATTTGTTATTGCACTATCATTAGTCGTTATTTTATTATGAGTCATAATTTCCCAATTAGTCCCATCATACCTCATCAACATTCCTCTTTTATCACTATTATTTGTATCTTTAAATGCTGTATAGATATTATTAGCCCTATCAATTACAGTCGTGACATATTCACCTGTATTAAATGGAGGTGGAGGCGACATATCGTTCCAATTAGCTCCTAAGGCTCTTTTCTTTAAACTTCTAAAATTAGTAAAAGTTGTTCCATCATACATTATGAGTTTATCGCCAAGTATTGAATCAATATATCCTACATATAAATTACCTGAACTATCTATATCAAAATAGTATATACTACTAATAGCATTGTCACTAATATTTATACCTATAATATCACTCCAATTTTCACTTCCACTAAGCTTTTTATATACTGATAGTTTATTAGAGTTATCACCATCACTAAATGCTATATAATCATAACCGTTAGAATTATTTATGTGTGAAACTATATTTGAGTTAATATTTGTATTTAGTTGTACCAAATTCCCATCTGTTAAATTATCATCACTAGGTATTGGTGAGTCATCAATTGGATTAATAGTTACATTAATAGTTTTTGAAGAGTTATTTTCTCCATTATTAGCATAAACTACTATACTTACTACTCCACTTTCATTATAAATTGGAATTACACTTAATATACTATTTGTAATTTCTACTATCGCTAAATTTGTATTATTACTCTCTGCACCATACATCATTGATGTGTTCCCATCTGGGTCAGTTGCATATTGACTTAAATCTATCTGTAATACTTGATCTTCATTAGTTGAGTTATTTTCTATTGTCCATATTGGTCTTTGCATTATTTTTATATTAAATTCTCCGTTTAATGTATCTGTACCATCAGATATACTAAAGTTAAAAGAATCAATTTTATTACTACTGCCATCATTTGTATAAGTTAAAAATGAGTTATTAATATCTGATTGTTTAAATGTATCACTGATATTAAGCTTTGTTCCACTTAAATTTAAATCTCCATAGGTTGGAATAGATGTTAGTGTATAAGTTAAAGATGAAGCAGGACTTTCAACATCCATATAGTTTAACTCTAAATTAGTTATTAGTACATTTTCGCCTATACTTAAGGTAGTTGAATTTTTATCAAGATATGGTAAATCATTGATTTCGTATATAGTAACATTTACATCTATTGTATCTGTCTCTTTTGAATCATTTACTTCAACTGTAAAGTTATCAAATCCACTATAATTACCATTTGGAATATAAGTTATAACTTGTGAATTTCCAGTTGGAGTATTACTAATAGTTGCGTTTCCATTTGTTGAATTTGTTTTTATTGACCAAGTTAAAGTATCAGCAACATCAATATCAGTTACATTAATAGTTGTTGTGTTGCTCTCGTCCTCACTTACATTCATAGATACAGATATACCCTCTGTTATTATTGGTGTATTATTTTGAATATATACTTTTGTTGAAGCAGTACTTAAAATTATGTCCATAAGAGAATCATTATCTAAATCAATTATTACTGTTTCACCTTGATTTGCACCATCTAAAGTATCATTATCCATTGTAAAGTTTGCATTTCCATCATTTAAATATAATTCAGTTATGTGAAGATGATTACTACCGTCATATGTAGTCCCTGTAATCATAATATCAATATCATTATCTCCATCTATATCTCCAGTATCAATAGCTGAAGAGTTAATACCAGTTAAGTTACTATCAAGGGTAAAATTACCATTACCATCATTTAAAAGAATATATGTTACATCACCAGCAGAAAAACTAATTTGACCTGAAATTAAAATATCATTTTTATTATCACCATTAAAATCAGCAATTTTTGAATCACAATTTTTAACAGGAACTAAAGAGGTATTAGTTGTATCCTCAGTAAAGTTTGCATTTCCATCATTTAAATAGATACTTGCAAAATTTTTATAAGAAGTTGTTTTTCCAAAACCTACCATTAGTAAATCTTTATGATTATCACCATTTAAATCATCATAATTAATTGATAACCCATTTCCTTTTAATTTAGGTAAATTATAAGTATGTTCACTAAATTCTCCAGAACCATCATTTAAATACATTTTACCTATAGTGTCACCATCTACTGTTGAATATCCTGAAAATAGAAAATCATTATGTGAATCCTCATTAAAATCTGCAATAAAAGAAATACCCTCAGCAACACCTGTTAAAGTTAAATTTGTCTTTTCAGTAAAGTTTGCATTTCCATCATTTAAGTAAATTTTTGTTGTATAATTAGCATCATCTTTTGCAGTAAATAAAATATCTAAGTGATTATCACCATTTAAATCACCACTTGCTAATGATGTATAACTAACACCACTTATTAGTGTATCTTTTAGGGTAAAATTTTCATTACCATCATTTAAATATACTTTTATGTGACCATTAGTACTTCCATAAGCTATTATAATATCGTTATCATTATCACCATCAAAATCTGCTATCTCTATACCACCTCTATATGCACCTCCCAAATCGTTAAATTTTTCTACAAATCCTCCAAAAAGATTAGCTGATAATACAATACTAATTAAACTGATTTTTATAATTTTATTTTTCATTTTTTCTCCTTCAAACTACTTTTACAGTAAGTCTAAGAAAAAAAAATGTGGAAAAAATGTGGAGTTATAAAAAAATTAAAATTTTATGATAAATTACCATATTAAGAAAATGAGAGATACCCATCTTCTTAAATTTTTTTATAATTAACTGATGTTACGATAAGCTGAATTTATATTTTAATCAAAACATACCATATTTCGGACTTTATAAATTATAAGTTTTAATTATGGAAATAGAAGAACAACGATTTATGGGGATTTCATCTTTATTTTATAAAAAACGAATATATTTTTTACGCTGTTCAATAAACTCCATTTTATGGTACTTTCTAACCCATAAGCCTAACTTATCGTAACATCAGTAATTAACTTAATGTAACATTAAGATTAAGTGTTGCTGTATAAACATACCCTGTATTTTTATCTCGAACAAGTATCTCTAAATCTTCTATATCTGGAGCTGTTGAAGCTTTAGGTATATTCAATAAACCTAAAGGTCTATCTTTAGTATCAATATTATTAGCATTATTATAAGAACCTATTTCAAAAAATTCAGTTCGATTAGTAGCTATCCCAAAACTTATTTTTGGACCAGTTGAATCTTCTGTTGTTGTTACTTCATAATTTGGTGTATCAGCCATAAAAATTCCTTTTATTTAATTTATGTAATTTATCTATTTTTTACAGTTATAGTGTTTTGATTATTATTTTAAATCATATTTTACTCCTTTATTTAATTTATAAAAAATATATCTAATAATATAAAATTAATCTGTAATAATAAGTCTAAGAAAAAAAAATGTGGAAAAAATGTGGAGTTATAAAAAATTTGAATTTTGAAGAAAATATAAAATTAAAGCTCTATTTTATAACCTGTTTTTGATATATTTTTTATGACCTCTTTACCTACTTTTTTACGAAGTGATAAGATGACACTTCTAAGTGCATCTTCACTGTAAGATTCTCCTTGCCAAACAACTTCCCAAATCTGTTCGTAAGAGACTAAATAATTTTTATATCTAAGTAGAAGGTTTAAAAGCGTAGCCTCTTTTGGAGATAATTGTGTAGTTTTATCTTCTGTTTTTAATTCAGAATTAGCAACTATAAATTGGACTCCATTTGATAGTTTTATCTTTTGAGACTCTTTTTTTTTTATCTTATTTGCAATTCTTTCTAAAGTTTCAATAAATTCATTTTGACTAAATGGCTTAATTATATACTCTTCAGGTTGGGAACGAATTGCCCGTCTTAATAAATCAATTTCACTATGTGCACTAATTATTACAATAAAAATTCCGTCATCTTTCTCTCTAATTTTTTCTATTAAATCAAGACCACTTAAATTTGGCATTTTAATATCAGTAAATAAAATTTCTGGAGATTTTTGATTATAAATGTTTAATGCCTCTTTGCCATCTTTTGCCTCTAATATATTTTTACAAAAAAAACCAAGTGATTGAGATACATTTTCTCTAATTATCTTATCATCTTCAGCTATAATCGCAGTTGTTGATTTAAGTATATCTAAAACACTCTCTTGCATAAAACTCCTTTAAAAAATTTACTTAAAAGTTTAAATAAAAAAAATGTGGAAAAAATGTGAAATAGTTATTTTTTTTGAATTAGAATAGTAATTTCAAAACAAGCACCATCTTTTTTATTATATGCTTTTATATCTCCATTAAAATTTTTTGTAATAATATCTTTTGCGATGTAGAGTCCTAAACCACTTCCACCTTCTCTCTCTCTTGTTGTATAAAAATCTTCAAAAATTTTTGCTAATATCTCTTTTTTAACTCCTCCACCATTATCACAAAAAATTATATTAATGAATTTTTTACTTTCAAAAATTTTTATATTAATTGTTGGGTTTAATATTTCTCTCTCTTCAAATATATATCTAGCATTTGTGATAATATTTAAAAATACTTGCATAAGTTCATTTTTATTACCGAAAATATTTTTTGAAGATATATTATCTATATTTACTTTTATATTTAATGATTTTATTGCTGATTCAGAAATTTTTAATACAGCTTCTATTGTCTCTTTTAAATTAAATGTCTCTTTTATTTTATCAGTTTTTACATATTTTCTAAAATCATCAATTGTGAGTGACATATATTTTAATATATTGCTTACATCATTGATTGAATTATCAAAATTTTTATCACTAAATTTTCCATATTTTTTTTCAAATTGTAATCTCATTAAAATTGAAGATATTTGAGTTAAAGGTTGTCTCCATTGGTGTGAAATTGAACTTAACATTATTCCCATATCTGCTAATTTAGATTTTTTGAAAATTATAGCATCACTTCTCTGTTTATCTCTTTTTAACTTATTTACTCTATCTGCTAATGCAAAAGAGAACATCAAAGATTCAAATATAAATGCTATTTGTAGAATTTTATCAGGAGATAGAGAAGTATTTATCAAACCACCTAAACTAAGAGTAAATAGAGGTGAGGCGATAGCTAAAACTATCCAAGATAATAGAAAAAACCTAGCTTCAATTGAACCTTTTTTAATAGCAAATACAGCTGAAACAATAATTAAAACCATAGTTATAAGATTTAAAATAGTAGTTCCAATATCTGATAACACATACATTTTTTCATTAAAAATAAGTGTGAGTATAAATATAACAATTAAAATAGTTGCAATAAATTTTAAAATAAAATTTAATTTTGGCAAAATAAATTTAAGATTTAAAAAATATATGGAAAATAAAATTGAGCTAAAAATAGATAAGTTACTAGCTAACCTACTTAATGTGTTAATATACTCTGGAGAAGCTAACTCATAAAAAGCTACATATCCAGTAAAAATAACTTGATAAATAAATGCTGTAAATAGATGAAGTATATAAAAGATATATACTTTTTCAAAAAAAATAAAAAAAAGAAATAAATTATAAATTATCATAGCAATTATAACACCAGAGTAAAAACCAAAAAATAAATTTTCATTAGAGATAAATTTTTTATACTCATTTTTACTATATATATCTATTAAGTTATTTAGTGAACCTTGTGTTTTATAATTAATCCATATCTTTGCTTTTTGATTTTTTTTAAGAGATATTTGTGCTAAATGGAATCTATCATAAATACTTTTTTTGCTTGATTTTATAAATTCTCCTGCTTTAAAATGATAAATTTTATCTAATATCTCAATATAAAAATCTACATAATCAGTTACAATAAATTGATGTTTGATTATTAAGTTTATATCTTTTAGTGAGTTATTTTTTAACTCATAATAGCTCCATAAATATGAAGTTTTACCTCGTAAAAGTTTAATTTTATTTGATGAATTATTATTTTTAAAATAGTCTTTTATCTCTTTAAAAGATAAATTTTTTTCACTTGAAAATAGTTGTTTTTGTGGAGATAAATTATTCTCTTTTGAAAAATCTTTTTCTATTGAGACTAAAGAAGCATTTAATATATTTATAAAAAATAAAAAAAATATAATTAATTTTTTAAATTTAAATTTAAATTGAAATAATAATTTCAAAACAAGCACCATCTTTTTTATTATAAGCTTTTATTTCACCATTAAAATTTTTTGTAATAATATCTTTTGCGATGTAGAGTCCTAAACCACTTCCGCCTTCTCTCTCTCTAGTTGTATAAAAGTCTTCAAAGATTTTTGTTAATACTTCTTTTTTTATTCCACCACCATTATCACAAAAAAGAGTTATTATCTTTTTTTTATTTCTATAAATTTTAATATCTATTTTTGGTGATTTTGTCTCTCTCTCTTCAAATATATATTTAGCATTTGTAATAATATTTAAAAAAACTTGCATTAATTCGCTATGATTTCCATAAAGAGTGATATTTGAATTTATATTTAAATTTATTTTTATATCTAAAGATTTAATTGCTGAATCAGCAATTTTTAATACAGCCTCTAGTGTCTCTTTTAAATTAAATTTCTCTTTTTCAATATCTTTTTTTATATATTTTCTAAAATCATCAATAGTCATAGACATATATTTTAATATATTTGTAATATCTTCAATGGATTTATTAAACTCTTTATTAGTAAATTTATTATATTTTTTTTGAAGTTGTAATTTCACCAAAATAGAAGCAATTTGAGCTAAAGGTTGTCTCCATTGATGTGAAATTGAACTTAACATTATTCCCATACTTACAAATTTAGTTTGTTGTAATAAAACTTTATCTTTCCTTGATTGTATCTCATTTATATGCTCAAAATTTAACATCTCATAATATCTATAATAATATAGTAAATAAGAGACCATAAAAAAAGCTACTATAAAAAACATAAATGAGTATAAATTATAAATATCTGGTATATATAAATATACAGCTATAAAAGAGATTAAAATTATCAGTGACCATATCGCTCCTTCTTTAACTCCTATTATTGAAAAAGAAGCAATAGGATATAAAAGCAAAAAATATTTACTATCTATCTCTTGATTTCCATTTATAAAGCCACTTATAAATAAAATAGTAATAGAAGTCATAAATACTCTTGAGTTAATAATAAAATCATTGACTTGCTTAGTTTTAAAAATTAAATATATCATTGAGATTGTAAACAAATTTAGTGTTACAGCTAGATAATAAATTTTTATATAATAGTAAATTGGAGCTAGTCCAAATGAAATAATAAGCCCTAAATAGATATATTTTTTAAGTAATTCATTTCTGTATTTATATTGATCTTTCATCATCTACTTTTTTAATTTAATCATATCAAAATAATTGTAATTAAATATATATTTTTCTATTTTTTATGTTAGAATTGTCAAAAAACTATAAGAAGGAATTTTATGGCTTACACTCAACAAGATTCAGATAAATTTGCTTTTAATGAGATGTTTACTCATATCCCAATTTGCTCTCATCCAAAACCAAAAAATATATTAATACTTAAAAAAAGTAGTGATTTAATGGAGGAAATTAATAGACACATTGATATTAATGTAGAGACTAAAGAGAGTGATAAAAAATTTGATATTGTTTTATGTCACTCTAAAGTTGATAATAATTTAATTGAAAATATTTATGAAAATTTAAAAGACGATGGTATTTTAGTATTATCTCCTAAGAGTTTTATAGACGAGAAAGATGTGATATTAGAGGAGTTAGAGGAGCTTAGTAAAGCTTTTAAAATAGTAATGCCATACCGTGTTGAAAATTCTATTATAAGACAAGCTTATTTTATTTTTGCTAGTAAAAAATATCATCCAACAGCTGATATTATTTTACAAAAATCAGAATTAATTGATGATTTACACTACTATACGAGTAACATTCATCTATCTTGTTTTGAGCTTCCAAAGTATGTATATGAAGAGATAAAAGATATTACAAAGAGATAAAATGTTTAAAAAAGCGATAGTTTTAACTGGAGGAATTGCTACAGGAAAAAGTACAGTTTCAAATTTTTTAAAAATGTATGGATATAGTATTATTGATGCTGATGAAATTTCACATAAAATATTAGATAAAAGTATAGAGAGTATTAAAGAGATTTTTGGTGAAGAGTTTATAAAAGATAATAGAGTAGATAGAAAAAAATTAGGTGGAGTTATATTTGCTAATAGAGAGGCAAAAGAGAGTTTAGAGAAATTATTACACCCTAAAATAAGAGTAGAAATAGAAGAAAAAGCCCTTAAAATAGAGAAAAGAAATATCACTTATTTTATAGATATTCCTCTATTTTTTGAGACAAAAAGTTATGAAATAGAGAAATCTTTAGTTATTTATGCACCTAAAAATTTACAATTAAAAAGAGTTATGCAAAGAGATAATTTAAGTGAAATTGAGGCACTAAATAGAATTAATTCACAAATGGATATTAATAAAAAAAAGAATTTAGCATCTTTTGTGATTGATAATTCAAGTGATTTAAAACATCTTCAACGAGAAATTGAAAAATTTATATCTATAATAAAAGAATGAAAGGTTAAATATGTTTGTTTCAAAATACTCTGCAAGTGGAAATGATTTTGTAATTTTTCATACATTTAAAAAAATTGATAGAAGTGCTTTAGCAATGAAGTTATGCGATAGATTTAATGGAGTTGGAGCAGATGGATTAATAACTCTACTTCCACATTCTGAATATGATTTTCAGTGGCAATTTTATAACTCTGATGGAAGTGAAGCGGAGATGTGTGGAAATGGAAGTAGAGCAGTTGCACATTACGCTTATGTAAATAATTTAGCAAATAAGCAAATGAAATTTTTAACAACTGCTGGGGTTATTTCGGCAAAAGTTGATGGAGATATTGTTGAAAGTGAATTAACTAAACCAATTATTTTAAAAGAAGAGTTTAGTGAAGATGGATTTGATTGGATATTAATAGACACTGGAGTTCCTCACTTAGTTACAATTGTAGATGATTTAAATAAATTTAGCATAAAACTTTCACGAAAATTGAGAGAGAAATATAATGCAAATGTAAATTTTGCAATGCTTAAAGATAAAAACTTATTAGTTAGAACTTATGAGCGAGGTGTTGAGAATGAGACCCTAGCTTGTGGTACAGGAATGGCAAGTTGTTTTCTACAAGCTAATATGAAAAATTTAGTAGGTGATAACTCAAAAGTTTATCCAAAGAGTAAAGAAGAGTTAAATTTGAGAATAGAAGATGGAAAACTATTTTTTAAAGGTAGAGTGAAAAAAGTTTTTGATACCACTATATAATTTTATAAAAATCACTAAAAAATCACTAATTTAAACAAAAATTAACTTTTTTCTATTAAAATTTAGTATCAAAATTGATACTAAAAGGTTTTTTAATGGATAATAGATTAGATATTTTAAATGGACACTTTAATGACGGCTCTTATGAAAAAGAAAAATTAGACTGTCCAGAGTGTGAAGATGGAGAAATTTTATCTTATACAAGTCACTTATCAGGGTTTGAAGCAAAAGAGACTTTTCCTTGTAAAAAGTGTGGCTTTGAGTTAAAAGATAAAAATTAAAATATACTATAACTTAATAATCTTTTTTATATAATATTAATAGTATTTTTAAGTATAAATTTAAATTAACAAGGGGAAAAGTTTTGATAACTTTAAAAGAAGCACTCAAATTAAACAGAGATGAGTTAGTAGAATTTAAAAAAGATTTAACAGTAAAAGTAAAAGATAGTAAAATAGGTGCTTATGTAGAACAATTAAATGGAACTGAAATTGGTAGTGTAGGTGATGGAGTTCCAATTTTAGTTAAAGATAATATAAATGTAATGGATTGGAATGTAACTTGTGGCTCAAAAATATTAGAGGGCTATATTGCACCATACAATGCCACTGTAATTGATAAATTAAACGCAAGTGGCTTAAGTCCATTTGGTCGAGCGAATATGGATGAGTTTGCAATGGGAAGTTCAACTGAAACAAGTATTCACGGTAAAACTTTAAATCCACATAATTTCAATTGTGTTGCTGGTGGAAGTAGTGGAGGGAGTGCGAGTGCTGTTGGTGGTGGAATTGCAATTGCAGCGTTAGGAAGTGATACAGGTGGAAGTATTCGCCAACCTGCAAGTTTTTGTGGTTGTGTTGGAATGAAGCCAACTTATGGAAGAGTTAGCCGTTATGGATTGATTGCTTATAGTAGTTCACTTGACCAAATTGGTCCACTTACGCAAAATGTTGAAGATAGTGCAATACTATATGATATGATAAGTGGATATGATCCAAGAGATTCAACAAGTGCTAATATTGAGTATGAAAAAGTATCCCAAAATTTAAATCCTGATAAAAAAATGACAATAGCAGTAATTGAGAATTACTTAAATGAAGCAAGTGAAGAGATTCAACAAGCTACAAGAGAGACTATCAAAGCCCTAGAAGCAGAGGGGCATAAAATTATTTATAAAGATATGTTAAATAATAAACAACACATTGCAACTTATTATATCGTAGCATCAGCTGAAGCTAGTACAAATTTAAGCCGTTTTGATGGTGTTAGATATGGTTACCGTGCAGAGGCTAAAAATTTAAAAGATATGTATGAAAAGAGTAGAACTGAAGGCTTTGGAGATGAGGTTAAAAGAAGAATACTTTTAGGAACTTTTGTTTTAAGTAGTGGATATTATGACGCTTATTATATTAAAGCACAAAAAGTTAGACATTTAATTAAAGATGAGTTTGAAGCCATTTTTAATGAAGCTGATTTAATACTAGGTCCAGTTACTCCAACAACTGCATTTGAAATTGGAAGTAATAAGACACCGCTAGAGATGTATTTAGAAGATATTTATACAATTTCACTAAATTTAGCTGGACTTCCAGCAATCTCAATTCCAATTGGAAAAGATTCTAAAAATATGCCGATAGGTGTTCAATTAACAGCAAAAGCTTATGATGAACAGACACTTTTTGATGGTGCTATGAGTTTAGAGAGAAGTATAAAATAAAAAAGTTTATTTTTTTAATAATAACTACTTTTAGTTTTGCAGAATCTAATTACTCTAAAATGAGTATTGATGAACTTTTAAATTTAAGAGATAAAATAGCAATTAAAGATTCAAAACCTTTAATTGCTATTTTAAATGATAGAATTGGCGATATGAGCGAAGAGCAATTTTTAGATTTTGCAAATAATACAATAGGTGTTGTGAAATGCGATTCTTGTAAAGATTTGAATTTGAGTAGTGAGTGAATAGTAAAGTATTTGTCATAAGTATTGGACGGTATACTTATTGCTTTTAGTGTCTTAAGAATTTAAGAACTAAAAGGCTTTATATGGTAAAAATAGTTTTTATTATGTTACTAATGATTGAATTTATTTTTGGTGCTAGGATAAAAGATATAACTAATGTTGTGGGAGTTAGAAGCAATCACTTAATTGGTTATGGTTTAGTTGTCGGCTTAAAGGGAAGTGGTGATGGAACATCTTCTCAATTTACACTTCAATCACTCTCTAATATGCTAAAAGGTGTAAATGTAAAAATTGAGCCAAATCAGATAAAATCTAAAAATATTGCTGCTGTAATGGTTACTGCTGAACTTCCTGCATTTTCAAGACAAGGTGATAGATTAGATGTAGCAGTTTCATCAATTGGTGATGCTAAGTCACTTGAAGATGGAGTATTACTAATGACTCCATTAAAAGGAGTTGATGGTCGAATTTACGGATTAGCCCAAGGTCAAATCACAATGGGTTCACAAGATAAAAAGAAATCAACTGCTGGTTCTATACCCTCTGGTGGATTAGTTGAGCGAGAAATTGTGAATGAAATTTATAAAGATGAGAGGGCAACTCTTAGCTTAAAAAAAGCAAACTTTACAAATGCAATCACTATTCAAAACTCTCTTAATGGTTTTTTTGGAAAAAAGGTAGCAATAGCTACTGACGGTGGTACAGTTAAACTTAAAAAACCTGATTCTTTAACTATGATAGAGTTTTTAGCAACACTTCAAGATATAAATATTAAATACAACCTTAATGATAAAGTTGTAATTGATGAAAAAAGTGGAACAGTTGTTGCTGGTAGTGAGATAGAAATTGACCCAGTCATTATTACAAATGGGGATATTACGATAAAAGTTCCATCTATTGAAGATGTAACAAATGCTTTTAATGCAAGAGATGGTTTAGGGATTGATGGTGCTAATGGGCTAGTATCTGTTAATAAAGAAAAACCTACAATTGCAAATGTGATAAGGGCTTTATCTAAACTTGGAGCAAATCCACAGAGAATTATAGCGATACTTGGTGCTATGAAAAAAGCGGGTGCTATACAAGTTGATTTAGAAATTATCTAAGGAGTGATTATGAAGATAGACAATAGTTTGAATTTAATGAGTTTAAATGATACAAAGTTAGATTTAAATAACAAAGATGATGTAGCTTTAAAAAAGCAAACTGATAACTTTGAAGCTGTATTTTTAAAGATGGTACTTGATAAATCTTTAAAGACAGAAAACCATTTAGTACCCAAAGGAGTGGGTGAGGATATTTACAAATCTATGTACAATGACGCACTTAGTAAAGATTTAAGTGGTGGATTTGGATTTAGTCAAATGCTTTTCAATTTTTTGAAGCAAAATTATTAAAAAATAAAGTAATTTGACGATATTATATGCAAGAAGTGTATTTATAACAAAGGATTGAATATGAAAATACTTGCAGGGAACGCAACAGTATATAATCAAGCATTAAAAAGTTCAAATAATAGAACAAAAACTACGGATGTAGAAAAGAGTAATCAAGTATCTAAAGTAGATAATATAAAAGCCCAGATAGAAGCTGGAACTTATAAAATTGATATAAATAAGACTGCAAAGGCAATGGCAGAAGCTTTACTATCTGGTGGCTAAATTTTAAAGGAGCATAAAATGCTAACTAATAATTTAAAAGAAGCACTAAGAGAAATTGATAATTTAATAAGTTTAACACAGAGCGATATAGAAGATATAAAACAGGCAAATCACGAAAGCCTTTTTAGCAAAGCTAAATTAAAAGGTGAGTTGATAAATCTATTTGAAGCTAAAAAATCAGCTGTCGATAGAGAAATTTTAAGAGTTGTGAATGAAAATAATAATCCAAATAATAGATTAGAAGATATTTTATCAGAAGATGAAAAAGATTTAATCGAGGGTTTAAAAATAAAATTAACTGACTTAAAAGAGTTAAATAAACACTACGCAAGACTTGTCTTAGGCGTTAGTGAATTTTATAACTCACTACTAGAGAAGGTTCTTCCAACTGAGATGGAGGGTTACAATAAAGTTGTTAAATCTTCAAACTCGTATTTACACTTAAAGGTTTAGAGATGTCACTTTTATCATCTTTAAACACTTCTTATAGTGGGTTACAAACTTCCCAATTAATGGTTGATACCACAAGTCATAATATTTCCAATGCAAATAATGAATCTTATACAAGACAAAGAGTTCAAGTTAGCTCATCTATGTCTATTAATAGTGGAGGAGTTCAAGTTGGACAAGGTGTTCAAACTGACCAAATTACAAGAATTCACAATGAATTTGTATATGAGAGATATAGAAAATCAGAGAGCGAATTAGAGTTTTCAGAAAATGAGTATAGATTTTTAAATGAAGCATCTTCATACTTTTCAGACATAGAAGGTGTAGGGATATTTAATGATATTGAAACTTATAATAATGCTTGGGA
>JADGEE010000032.1 GCA_016744535.1 Campylobacteraceae bacterium | reverse complement strand
TTCATCTAAAACCTTAGAGTACTTCTCAATCCAATCTATTTTTTCATCAGCATATTTTCCCCAAAATCCCTCATAATCCTCTTTTGCTAAATCCATTAATTCATTATATTCACAAATATTTTTTACTCTCGCCTCTTTTGCCAACTCTCGATTTGGTTTGAAAACTTTGTTCATTTAATTTCTCCTTTTATTAGTTTTAGATATATTAAAGCCGTCATAATCGAATCATTTAAAGCACTATGTTTGCCAAAAAGTGGTAATTTCAGATCCTTTAAAATAGAATCAAATCTTAAATCCACATTTCCTTGAGGAATAAGACCTATCTTTTTATCAAAGTAAACTCCTGAAATTTCTATCTGTTCATTTGGAAGTGTAATACCTATCATAGGTTTCAGATATTTATTAATCATCTTTACATCAAACTCTAAATAGTAACCTATTAATGGAGTACTACCTATAAAATTTATAAATTGCTCAATAGCAATTCTAGGCTCAATGGCATTCTCTAAATCGCAATGTCTAATATGATGAATTTTTATACTTTCGCTATCAATCTCTTTTGTAGGTTTTACAAATATATGAAATTTTTGACTCGTTAAAATTCTGTTATCTTTTATTTTAACTGCACCAATTGATAAAAGTTCAGCCTCTTTAGGATTTAATCCTGTTGTTTCACAATCAAAAACTACAAATTCATCTTTATGTGTATTTTCATCAAATAAAAATGCAAATTTTTCATCTTTTAAATTTTTTCTATTAAAGTAATTTTTGATATTTCTAAACATTTTAAACTATACTTAATTTAAAGTGATAAGATATAAATTTTTTGAATTTATTATTTAATTTTAAAACATCTATAAGTAAATCTCTCTCTATTTTAGTTAAATTTTTTGGATTTATATAGTTATTTATAGCTATCTCTTTTTGCTCTTTTTCAAGTTGAATTTTAAGCCTTAGAGTAAGTAAAAAATTAAATGCTTCTATTAATTCATTTGCAAATTCTCTATTTATAATATTTAAATTATTTAACTCCTTAATTCTCTCTATTGTATTGGTTTTTTCTATCTTGTATTCAAGTGATAGAGAGCGGATACCATGAACTATTGAAAAAATAGCACCTTTTTTTATATCTAATTCATCTTTATGTAAACCCTTAGATAGTGCAAAATTTTTAAAAAAAGTTAAAGGCGTTTCAAACATCAAAGTATTTTTTGCAAAATTTGCTAAAAGAGTCGGGTGTGCTTCAATTGCATTAAAAATTGTATCTCTTAAGTTTAAAAATAGATAATTATCTCCTACTACAAATTTAGCATCTAATAGTATTGCTAAATTTAATAAATTCTCTTGCGTAGGATTATCTATAATTTTAAAAAAATCATTTTTATGAGCTTTTAAAGACTTAGTCCAATATGTATTATTTACCATAACTCCACCTTTACACTCTGGAAACCCACACTCTATTAATGCTTTTGTAAACTTATCTGTAAATTTTTCAAGTCCATCATATTTAAATTCATCTCTTAAAATAATTGAGTTATCTTGGTCAGTTTTTAGAGTCTGCTCATCTCTTCCCTCACTTCCTAAAATTATGAGTGCTGAATTTTTTATTATCTCTTTAGGAAAAATTAACTCATAAATTTTTTTATAAATTTTAGAGTTTAATTGACTTACTAATTTTGTAATATGCCTAACTTTTACACCTCTATCTTGTAAAGAAGTTAATACATGGATTAAATCTTTTGTAACATTTTTAATATCATCTATATTTTTAGCTTTTTTTATTTTAACAGCAATTAAGTGAGATTTATGAGAAAAAGCACTTAATAAATCAACTTGCTCAATCGTTCCTACTATTTTTCCATTTTCTTTTACTACTAATCTTTTTAGAGAGTGTTCAGTCATTAATAGAAGTGCATTGTATAAAAAATCACTTTTATCAATAGATATTAAACCTTTTGATGCAATTGTAGATATTTTTTCTTCATAATTTACTCTTTTTAAAATTACTCTCTCTCTTAAATTACTATCAGTTACAATTCCAACTTCACCATTTTTATAATTTATAAATATTGATGAAGTTCTCTTTTGACTCATTAATTCAACTGTTGAAAAGATAGACTCATCTTCATATACAAATATAGCCGGATGAATATAACTATCTTCTATTTTAGCTATCATAAATGTAGAAAGCTCTTTTTTTACATCTTTTTTTAATAAATTATCTATTTTAGAGACTGTATCTTGTGAAAAATACTCTTCAAATTTTCTGTTTTTTAGAGTCTCTAAAAATATATCTTTTGGAATAGTGAAAATAATTGATTCTTCTATTGCAGTAAATTCACTTTTTGATTTTTGATTTACTAAAGCATTAAAATCAAATAGATCCCTAATGGCATAAAAATGTTCTTCGTTTTTTTCATTACTCTCTTTGACAACACCTTTTGCAATAATATAACAAAATTCAAGCATCGAATTTTTAGAGATAATATTTTCATTTTTTTTAAAATACTCTATATCTAAATTATCAATCACTCTGTTAAATTCTGTTTTATTTAAGACTTCAAAAGGATGAGTCGAACTTAAAAAAGTTTTAAAATCTAAACTTTCCATATATACCACCATTTATAATTTAATTTAAAAAATATATTAAGAGGCTCACTAAGTCACAATTATCGGAGGAGAGTTTTTATTCTTTATTAATGTGAGCCTCTTAATATATTTTCTATAAAAATTAAAGAAAAAGAGAAGAGATTAATGCTCTGTCGCACCTTCTGCTCCAATTCCTGTTTGAGATCTAATAAATTGAGCTTCAAAAGCTTTTTTCTCATTCTTAGCATCTTCGCTTTTATCTGTGATACTAAAGAACCAAATTCCTACAAATGCTACTGTAACTGAAAATAGTGCAGGATATTTATAAGGGAATATCGCTTCTGCATTTCCTAAAATTTGAACCCATACAATAGGACCTAAAATTACTAATATAACGGCAGTTGCTAATCCTAAAGAACCACC
This sequence comes from Campylobacteraceae bacterium, assembly GCA_016744535.1. Classification (GTDB taxonomy): domain Bacteria; phylum Campylobacterota; class Campylobacteria; order Campylobacterales; family BB28; genus BB28. The sequence goes on along the minus strand of JADGEE010000032.1, from coordinate 26,714 downwards.
TATTACAGCACCTCTTGTAGTTAATTTACTCCAAAACATTGATAAAAATAGAATAGGAAAGTTTGCACTAGCTGCAATTGCAAAAGCTAAACCAACCATAAATGCAATATTTTGCTCTTCAAAAATAATACCTAAAATTATAGCTATAACACCAAGTGCAATAGTTGCTATTTTAGAAACTTTCATCTCTTTTATCTCATCTACATTACCTTTTTTAAATACACTAGCGTATAAATCATGACTTACAGCACTAGCTCCAGCTAATGTTAAACCAGAAACAACGGCTAAAATAGTAGCAAATGCAACAGCTGAAATAAATCCTAAAAATATACTTCCACCAACTGCGTGACTTAGGTGAATTGCTGCCATATTATTTCCACCGATTAAGTTTCCAGCGTCTAAATATTCTGGATTTGTACTTATAAGTACAATTGCACCAAAACCTATAATAAAAGTTAAAATATAGAAATAACCAATAAAACCTGTTGCAAAAAATACTGATTTTCTAGCCTCTTTTGCATCTGCAACTGTAAAGAATCTCATTAAAATATGCGGAAGACCAGCTGTACCAAACATTAAAGCAATTCCTAAAGATATTGCTGAAATTGGGTCACTTACAAGTCCACCTGGCTCCATAATTGATACACTTCCCTTAACCTCAACAGCTGCTGCAAAAAGGTCTTCCATACTAAAGCCGTAATGTGCTAAAACCATTAATGCCATAAAAGTTGCACCTGATAGAAGTAAAATAGCTTTAATAATTTGAACCCAAGTAGTAGCAAGCATTCCACCAAAAGTTACATACATAATCATTAAAACACCTACAACTACGACAGCTAACTCATAAGGTAGACCAAATAGTAACTGAATTAACTTTCCAGCCCCAACCATTTGAGCAATTAAGTATAAAATTACTGTTGCAATTGAGCCAAGTGCGGCTAGAGTTCTAATAGGAGTTTGTCTAAGTCTATAACTTGCAACATCAGCAAATGTATATTTACCTAAGTTTCTTAACTGTTCTGCTACTAAAAATAGAATTATTGGCCATCCAACTAAAAATCCAATAGAGTAGATTAATCCGTCATATCCTTTTAGATATACAAGTCCACTAATTCCAAGAAAACTAGCAGCTGACATATAATCTCCAGCAATTGCTAAACCATTTTGAAAACCTGTAATTCCACCACCTGCGGTGTAGAAATCTTTTGCTGTTTTTGTTTTTCTAGCGGCCCAATATGTAATACCTAAAGTTCCAGCAACAAAAGCTAAAAACATTACAATTGCTGAAATATTTAGAGGTTGTTTTTCAACTTCCCCCTCAATTGCTCCTGCACCAAATGCAAAAATTGCTAAAAGTGGAAGTAAAAATATTAATCTCATTCTTCTATCCTTGCATCTGCTTTAATTCTATTTGTAAGCTCATCAAATTCACTATTTGCTCTTTTAACATAAACTCCTGTAAGTAAAAAAGATATTAAAATAATAGCTACACCTATTGGAATTCCAACTGTCATAACACCATCACCAATTGGAGTACCTAAAGTCTCTGGCGAAAATGCAATAGTTAAAATAAAAGCGTAATAAATTGCTAACATCACAATTGCAAGTTTCCAAGCAAAAGCACTTCTTTTTTGAACTAACTCGTGAAATTTTGGGTCAGATTTTATTTTTTGAACTAACTCGTCTCTCATTATATCTCCTTAAAAATTATAATATGCGATTAATCTATACTCATTCCAATCTAAGCCACTTGCAAAATCTCTAGGAAAATTTCCTCTAAATCTAAGTTTTAACTCTTTAGTTGGTTTATAAATTGTATCAAATCCAAATTCACTAGCATCCCAAGATACACCATTTTTATAAGCATTACTCTCACCTATATCATAAGTCGTGTAATATCCTGTAATACTTAAAGGCTTCATAGGTTTTAAAGTAATTGCAACTTTTGTAGCATCTGTATCAGCAAAAAACTGATGTCTTGTTACCATTCCTTGAGTGTATGCTGGCATTCCACCCCAAGGTGATATTATTCCACCATTTGTAGTACCTGAGCTTGAATCAGTAGTTGAATAAGCTACATAAGCACTTAATATTTTATGAGATGCTCCAAGTTTAACAGCCATATAATCTGAATCAATATCTCCAGCTAACTTATCACCAACTTCACTCTCATTTAAGTATTGAGCAGATGCAGACATTTTAATATCTTTATTAACTAAACAATTCCAAGAATATGTACCATCAATATAGATTGCATTTAAAATATCGTGTGCGTAGTAATCCCAAAGTTGAAATTTTAAATTATCTTTTGAATAAATTCCAGCAATTGCTGTCACACCATTTGTATCTTGATTGATTGCATAAGTTCCCATCTTCATAAATTTACCACTTTGATTATTCAAACCATAACCACTATGTAGTGCTAAATATCCCCCAGATGTAATACCATTTTCATCAACTCCTGAATTTCCATAAGCATTTGAGAATGTCCCAGCTGCCATTTTTGAAACGTGAGCTCCAACTAAAGTAATATTTTCTATATTACTATTAGTTACAACAACAGCTTCAAACAAATTTGGTAACATTCTAGCATCATCACTAGCAGCTAATGGGGTATCTAACTTTTGACGACCTACTTTTACGCTCGTCTTATTATTAGAGTAACCAATATAAGCTTCACCTAAAATTGAGTATGATTTATAATCATCTTTAAATAGAGTAGGGTCTACTTTACCCTCTGATTTATCATCTCCATTAATGCCTAAACCATTTGTTGTGTAAAATTTTACACCTAGAGTAAAACCGTTAAGTTTGGCACTCTCATAAGCTAAATTTCCACCCAAAGCAAAAGCATTTCTATGAGTATCTTTGATTCCATTATAATCTCTATCAATAAAAAATGCTCTTACTTGTCCATTAACTTTACCATCTTTTAAGGCATCAGCTAATGAATCAGCATATATTGACGAAACTAAAAGTGAACTAACTATAATAGCCATCTTTTTCATCTACATCCTTTTTGTGAGTATTCAGTTAATAGTTTAAAGTATTAAGATAGCTTAAGTATAGCATTTAAAGATATAAGCAGATTTTTATTACAATTTTATTGCAAGTGTGTAAAAACTACACACATTTTTAGTAAATAGTTATTTATATGCTATTTTAAAATTAATATCATTATAAATAAAAACTAAAATATAAAGATTTAAAATTTTTAATTAAAAATTAATCTATAAACTTATCTATTTTATAACCTAAACCTCTAATATTTATAATAAAATCATCTTTGAGAGAGTTTTTAAGTCGGTGTATTTCTGCCCTAATTGTTGGATTATCTATATCTTCACCATTCCAAACATAAGTTCTGAATTTATCAAAGCCTACAATAATACCAATATTACTTGCAAGTAAATCTATTATTTGTAACTGTTTTTTTGTTATTTTTTGAGTAGTTGAATCAAAAAATATAATTTTATTTTTTTTATCATAACTATAATTTTTACTAAATATAATATGATTTTGCTTTTTTAATAAATTATCTTTCTCTACTTTTTGAACTCTAAGTGCTAACTCTTTTAAATGAAATGGTTTTTTTAAGTAATCTGAACATCCTAAAGAAAATCCTCTCTCTATATCTTCTATATCAGCCATTGCAGTTATGTAAATAACAGGTGTATAAATCTGTTTTAATTTTAAATTTTCAAATAGTGTAAATCCGTCTATGTTTGGAATATTGACATCTAAAATTAATAAATCAAACTCATTATCGATAATTTTATAATAAGCTTTTTCTCCATCTGATACAACTTCTACTAAATGTCTTAGTGATTCTAAATACTCTGCAATAGAATCTCTTAACATAATTTCATCTTCAAGTAGTAATATTTTCATTTAATTCCTTAAATATATATCTAAAAGTATTTAACTGATTTTCTGATTTAACCTCTATTTTAATATCATCTTGAGTACAAATTTCTCTTACTATATTAAGACCAATTCCAAAACCACCTTTTACATTATCTTCTCTATAAAATCTATTAAAAAGTTTTTCAATATCTTTAATTTCTTCTCCATTATTTTTAATTTCAAAAATAACTTTATTAACATTTTTAAATAATTTTACTTCTATCATACTATTTTCAAAACTATATTTTATAGCATTTGAAATATTATTATCACAAAGTCTTTGAAGTTTAACTTCATTAAATTCTATAAACAAATTACTATCTATATTTGCATTAAATTTTAATTTATTTGAATTCGCCACTTCACTAAAAAAATCTAATCTCTGAATTAAAAATTGAGTAAAATTTAATTTAACTCTCTTATATTCTATTAAATCTTTTTTTATCATATATGTCAAGTCATTATAAATATTATGTATAATTTTTGAAGCAGCTTCTATACGCGTTAAGTGTCTATTTTGTACTCCTTTAATTGCTAATAAATCTATATTCGTAAGAATTATTGACAGAGGTGTATTTACCTCGTGAACACTATTTTTTAAAAATTTATTTTGCATTTTAAGTAAATTTTCACTAAATTCTTTCTCTTTTTTAAGTTTTTTAGTTTTTAATTCTACTTTTTCCTCTAGTGTAGCATTTAAATCCTCTAAAGCCTTTGTTTTTTCTCTAATTTCTGTAACCATAGAGTTTGCATAAACAGTTGAGCTTTTAAACTCTTTAAAATATAACTTATTACTATCCATATATTCATAAGAAGTTGAAGCTTTTTTAAAAAAATTTATATATACTTTAATTTCATCTTTTAATATATTTGAGATAAGTTGAGAAAATACTGCAATAATTAAAAATAGTGTAACTGTAAAAGAGAGAATAATAGCTACAAATATTAAAACTTTTTTTTTATGTTCATCTCTCTTTTGTTTAATAACTTCTTTGATGCTATCAAGATAAACACCTGTTCCAACCATCCATTTCCAAGGTTTATAAGCTTTAGCATAAGATATTTTTGCTGATAATTTATGAACTATTGGTTTATTCCATAAATACTCTACAAATCCACCTTTTTCTCTTTTTGATACTTCAATTAACTCTTCAATCACTTTTTTACCATTTAAATCAGTGAAATTTATTAAATTTTTTCCAGCATTTTGTTTTAAGATAGGATCAGCAATATTAATTCCATTAAAATCATATATAAAAATATATCCTGTTCCATCTCGTTCATTTCTCATATTTTCAATTGTTTCAACTATATCTTTTTTAATCTCTTTTAAGTCTCTATTATGTGAATATTTATGTTTATGTTGAATAAATTTTAAAGCTCTATTTGTCTCTTTTACAATAATATCTTTTTGTGATTTGAAATACTCTTTTTCAACTTTTTTAATCTCTTTTTGAAAAGTAATATACTCTATATATATAACTGCAAATGCAAAAATAGCAATAAAAAGAATTGCAAAAAATGTAGCAAATATATTTATTTGATGTATACTTTTATCTTTTAAAAAAGTTTTCATTTTATCTCCTTTCACATCTATAATTATTAGAAATAATTAATTCTTATTTTAAAATTTATTATGTTTCGTGTTCTTTTTATGCTAAAATTATAACGTTTTCACTTTAATAATACCAACTTATAGAAATAATTCAATAAATTTATTTTAGAAAATTTAGTATATATTAAAAACTTCATCCATTAAACTTTTATCTCTATCTTATAACTTTTTGCTTACACTTTCATACATTTTCAAATAATCAATTTTAAACTTTGGAGCGTTAATGAGTGATTTTATAGAGATTTTTGGTGCAAGAGAGAATAATTTAAAAAATATCGATTTAAAATTACCTAAAAACAGATTAATTGTTTTTACTGGAGTTAGTGGAAGTGGTAAATCTACACTAGCCTTTGACACACTCTACGCAGAAGGACAGAGACGATATATTGAATCACTTTCAAGTTATGCGAGACAATTTCTTGATAGAGTTGGAAAACCTGATGTTGATAAGATAGAGGGATTAACTCCTGCTATCGCCATTGATCAAAAAACTACTTCTAAAAATCCTCGCTCAACGGTAGGAACAGTAACGGAAATTTATGATTATTTGAGACTTCTTTACGCAAGAGTTGGAGTACAACACTGCTATAAGTGTGCTAAGAGAATATCACAAATGAGTGCAAGTGATGTAATTGAGCAAGTTTTAAAATTTCCTACTGGTGCGAAACTTGTAATATTAGCACCACTTATAAAAGAAAAAAAAGGAAGTTTTACAGACTTAATAGAATCTCTACGCTCAAAAGGTTATATTAGAGCTATGATTGATGGAGTTATGGCTAGGCTTGATGAAGATATAGAGTTATCTAAAACTAAAAAACATACAATAAAAGCGGTAGTTGATAGAGTTGTGATAAAAGAGGAGAATAGCCAAAGAGTAGCTGAAGCAGTTGAGAAAGCTCTGAAAACAAGTTTTGGAGAGTTAGAAGTTGAAGTTTTAAACTATAAAGAGTTTGAGTGTAATAAATTTACTCATTTTAGTGAGCATTTAGCTTGTTTTGATTGTAAAATTAGTTTTGACCCGTTAGAACCTTTAGCATTTTCATTTAATTCACCCAAAGGTGCTTGTAGTGAGTGTGATGGATTAGGAATTAAATACACAATTGATTTTAATAAGATAATAGATGACTCTTTACCAATTAGTAAAGGTGCAGTTAAAATTCTTTATGGATTTAATAAAGGGTACTATTTTAGAATGTTAGAAGCATTTTGTTTAGTTGCTAAAATAGATTTAAATATTCCATTTGAAAAGTTAGAAAAACATCAAAAACAAGCAATTTTAAATGGTAGTTTTGAAGAGATAAGCTTTAAATGGAAGAGTCATACAATCAAAAAAAAGTGGGTTGGTGTTACTAAAATTGCTTATGATATGCTAAAAGATGAGAAAGATTTAAACTCTTATATGACAGAGGTTATATGTCCAAAGTGTAAAGGATATAGATTAAAACTTGAATCACTCTTTGTAAAAGTGGCTAATAAGACAATAAGTGAAATTATAAATATGCCTATAGAAGAATCTCATAAATTTTTTACAATGGAAGAAAATTTTAAATATTTAAATGAAAAAGATACTCTAATAGCTACACCAATTTTAAAAGAGATAAAAGAGAGAATTTTCTTTTTAGTAGATGTTGGACTTGGATATTTGACACTAAAGCGAGATGCAAAAAGTATTAGTGGAGGAGAATCTCAAAGAATTAGAATAGCTTCACAAATTGGAAGTGGTTTAACTGGCGTTATGTATGTATTAGATGAGCCATCAATTGGATTACACGAGCGAGACACTATGAAACTCATTAAAACCTTAAAAGCACTTCAAAAAAAAGGTAATACTGTAATAGTAGTTGAACACGACAAAGAGACAATAAAAAGTGCTGATTTTATAGTTGATATTGGAGAGGGTGCAGGAAAATATGGAGGTAATGTTGTATTTAAAGGGGATTTAAAAAAACTTCTAAAAAGTAAGACACTAACTGCAAAATATTTTAATGAAGAGTTAAAAATTGATTACTTTTTTAATAGAGAACAAAATGAATTTATTGAAATTAAAAATATAAATATAAATAATATTAAAGATTTATCTCTCAAAATTCCACTTAAAAATTTTGTAACAATTACAGGAGTTAGTGGAAGTGGTAAAAGCTCACTAATAATCCAAACTCTACTTCCAGTGGCAAGAGAACTTTTAAATCGTGCTAGAAAAATTCATAAAGTAAAGGGTGTTAGTATTGATGGGCTTGAGAAGTTAGATAAAGTAATATATCTTGACCAAAGCCCAATTGGTAGAACTCCTAGAAGTAACCCAGCAACTTATACTGGTTTAATGGAAGAAATTAGAAAACTATTTGCAGAGACAAAAGAGGCAAAACTTAGAGGATATAAATTAGGTAGGTTTAGTTTTAATGTAAAAGGTGGAAGGTGTGAAAAGTGTCAAGGTGAGGGTGAAATAAAAATTGAAATGCATTTTTTACCTGATATTATGGTTAAGTGTGATTCTTGTAATGGTGCTAGATACAATCCTCAAACGCTAGAAGTTTTATACAAAAATAAAAGTATCTCTGATATTTTAAATATGAGTGTAGATGAAGCGATAGAATTTTTTAGTGCTATTCCTAAAATTTACGCAAAACTTAAAACACTTCACGATGTAGGACTTGGATATATAACGCTCGGACAAAATGCTGTAACTTTAAGTGGAGGAGAAGCCCAAAGAGTTAAGCTTTCAAAAGAATTAAGCCGAAAAGATACAGGAAAGACGCTCTATATTTTAGATGAGCCAACAACAGGATTACATTTTGCAGATATTGATAAATTAACAAAAGTACTTCATCACTTAGTGGAGTTAGGAAACTCTGTAATTGTAATTGAGCATAATTTAGATGTTATAAAGTGTGCTGATTATGTGATTGATATGGGGCCTGATGGTGGAAATAAGGGTGGTCAAGTAATTGCCACAGGAAGCCCAAAAGAGTTAGTTAAAAAATATAAAAATATTAGCTACACTGCTCAATTTTTAGAAGAGGAGTTAAAGTAATTTTTACTTCCTCTTTTTTAATTTAATTATTTTAAATAACAATAATTTCAGGATCAACTTGAAAACTCGCTATTACATCACCTTGAGGATCTACTAATTTAAATAAAATATCATATTGTATTTTACTGCCAACAGTATTATCAGGTTTTAATTGTCCCATACGACTAAATGCAACAGAAGTTGAAGTGTGATAAGTAGAATCTCCAATTACTCCTGATGGGTAATTATAAGTTACAGATACATTTTGTTGATGTTGTAGTTGTGCTAAATCTTGAGGTCTATTTTCATTTGTAATTTTTCCTATAACGCACTGTAGAGCAGAAAATGGCGTAATAGAGTTTCCCCACCATCTCAACCATTGTGATGGTCTAGCTTTTACACTTAAGTTAAACGCTTCTGTTAAATATTGTGGAGTTGTATTAGTTAAATCAGATCCGTTTACAGCTAGTTTCCAGCCTTGTGTATCACCTCTATTTGCTATTAATCTTACATACTTACTTAATAACTCTTTTGTTCCTGATGTACTTGCAAAAGTTTTGTATCTACCGCCAGCTTGAGCTATAACTGTATTCCAAACACCACTATATTCATATCTTCCTTTTGCATCGCTCCAAGTTTGTAAATCTTGAGTCATAGCATAAGCTCTTAAACCTGCATCTATACTTGTTATACCATTATAAAACTCTTTGATAGCTTGTTCAATTGTACTTGCACCTGGATAATCTGTATCTCCTAGTAGACCTAATACATCAATAGATGCAAATATATTTACAGCGTCTCTAGCTTCTTGAGGAGTAGGTTGTATTGTTGGCATATTTTCCCTTATATAATAAATTTCTACTTTAAAAAGTAGTAAATTTATTATAATATTTAAAAATGATATTTTTGTGATAATTTTTGATTAATTTTAATTAATTTAAAAAAAATATCATTTTTTAATCACAAATTATTAATTTATAGAAAAAATGTATACAATATGTCATATAAGGGAATATATAAATAAATTTAAAATATAACCTACACGGCTTAATTTTTAGAGGAAGAGTTAAAAAAGTGTTATTCCACTTCCCTCTTCTTCAATACCCTTTATAGTATTTAAAATAAGATTTAAATCATTTATCATAGATGCATCATAAATATTTGCATTACTTAAGCCCTCATCAAAAACTTCTCGTCGCCATCTAATAAGTGTAAAAATAAAACTCTCTAAATATGTAATGATAATTTCTATTATATCATTTGAAATATCTTGAGTCTCATCAATCTCTTTAGCAAAACTTACAATATGCGAACCTAAATTTAAAAAAATTGGATAACTAACTAAAATTAAACCATATCTATTTAAAAGTTGTGAAAGAGGAATCAACTCATTAACAGTAATTGAATTCTTAAGAGAAATCATTGAAGTTATTGCATCTAACTCCTCTTCAAAATCCTTAAGTTCAGCTACATCATTATCTAATACATATTCCAAATAATTTTCAATTTTTCTCTCATTATTATTTAAATTCTCTTCAGTCTCAATAATTTTTTTCTCTTCCTCTACACAATTTGATAATTGGGTAATTTTTAACTCTAGTATTCTATTTAATTTTTCTAATTTGTGATTTTTTAATTCAACTTCTTTTTTTTGACTATCAAGTTCTAAAATACTCTCCTCAAGTTTAGTTTCGTACTCTTCTAAAAGTTTTTTATCTGCAATATTTCTTGAAATTTTAAATAAAATAGTTAAAAATTTTTGAAGTTCAATTGGTTTTAATATAAAACTATCAACACCTAAATCTATTAAAGGAATTAAATATTCCGCCTCATCGTGTGCTGATGTTACTATTATTACGGCTTCATATTCAATTTTTTTTATCTTTTTTATCATCTCTATACCATTTGATACAGGCATATTAATATCAGTTATGACAATATCAAATTTTTCATTTTTATATTTTTCTATTCCATCAAAACCATCTTCAGCTGTTACTACTTTTTTAAATAAATTTGATAATAGTACAGTTGTGTTTTCTCTTAAGTCCACATCATCTTCTACATATAATACATTTAAATGTTTTGAATACTCTTTTAAATCTTTTGCAGTAATCATTCCTACCCTTTTAAATTTTTATTATTATACAAAAAATTTACTTTAAATTATGATTTTTATAATATAATTATGCTTTATTATAAAGGCTAGAGATGAGAAAATTTCAAGAGTATTTTAATGCTTTAGAAAAATTAAATAATGAAAATATAGATAATTATATAAAATTAATAGATAAAATAAATTCAAAAGATAAAATAGAATTAGTTGTAATTGGTGAACTATCAAATGGAAAATCAACTCTTATTAATACATTAATTAATAGAGATATTTTACCAACAGGAGTTGGGGCAACTACTTCTAAAATCATCTCTATTCAAAAAGGCTCAAATAAAATAATCTCTGACAAAAAAGAGCTTTTATTAAGTAATAATGACGATAAAAATGCCGAATTAATTGAAGAGTTAATTACTTCAAATAAAGATGGTAAAATTTATATATATTTAAATGATTTTATATTTGAGAATACTATATTAATAGATACCCCTGGTGTAAATGATACAAATGAGGAGCGAAAACTCTTAACTTACGAGTATGCCCCATATAGTGATATAGTGATATTTATTGCAGATATTTCTAAAGGCTTTACTAAATTTGAGAAAGAGTTTTTTGATAATATTCACGAATCAATTAAAGAGAAAACTTTTATTCTATTTAATAAAATAGATAGTATTAAAAATTACAAAGTAAATGCACCAAAAAATTATCTTAAATCAATTGGTTTTGAAAATTTTAGAGCTTATGGAATTAGTGCAAGTTTAGCACTTGACGGAATTTTAGATAATAATAGTGAAGCTTTAAAAAAGAGTCAAATTCAAGAGTTTTTAAATGATTTAAAAGAGTATATAAAAAACAATAGTAAAAATGAAATTTTAAAAGCTAGAGTTGTAAAAATTTTAAATAAAATCAATGATCTAGCAAATGAACAGATAAGTAATTACATAAAATATTATAATAAAGATATAGATAGTGTAAATTTAGAACTAAAAAATGTAGAAAAAAATTTAACTCAATTAAATAGAGAATTTAATATTAAAAAGAGAGAATTAAATACTAGAGTTGGAGAAATTACAGCAATTATTTATAAAATTTTTTCAGATTTAAAGTCTAAATTAAAAGCAAAGTTAAATGCTCTTTATAATATTGATAGAAAAATTGAATTTCTACAAAACAGATTTAAGTTTTTAGTTGATGAAGCATTAGAAGAGATATCTAAAAATACTAAAGGCATATTTCAAAAAATTTATATTGCAAATATAGAGTTTAAAAATAGTGATATTTTACTATATAAAATAGAAACTAAATTAAATACTCTATCAAAAACAAATGAGAGATTAACACCTATTATTAATAGATATTTTAAATTAAAAAAACTTGATAATATTGATGATAATATTAAAAATTATGTATATAAAACTTTAAATAAAATTGAAGGAGAGTTAGATTTAACAATAGATAAAATAGAATCAGATATTAATTGGCAATTAAAAGAGAAGCTTGAAATTATTGAAGCAAAAAAACTAGGAATTAATAAGTTACTTCAGGAAAAACAAAAATCTAAAAATATAACAGATAAATCTAAATCTTTAAAAAAGGAAGAATTAAAAGAGTTAAATTTACTTTTTTCAAAACTTTATTAATTTTTTTAGTTAAAAAAAGAGTGAATTATTAAAGTAGTTTAATGATAATATAAAAATTAGTGATTTTTTTGTGAAATTTTAGAATAATATGGAGTTAAAAGTTATGCAAAAAGTTTCAACTATTTTAACTCTTATCTTAATACCTTGTTATTTAAATGCTCAAAGTTCAGAACTTCAAAATGATTTTTTAAATTTACTCGATAAAATGACTGAAATTGCAACTAAAACAAAAATAAATATAGATTTTGTACCTGGTGTTGTAAGTGTTATTAAAGGAAGTGAGTTAGAAAATTTAGGAGTTACTAATTTATCTAATTATGCTTTGAATATGATAAACAATATGGATAGAATAAAAGGTATTAGAGGTATTACTGGAAGAAATTATTATATAGGAAAAATAAAATTTTTAATTAACTCTAAAACAATATCAACTAGTTTAGTTGGAATTAGTGGTACACCAGCAATCCCAACTGCAATGATAGACAGAGTTGAAATTATCAGAGGGGCAGGGTCTGCAATTTATGGAGAAAATGCTTATAGCGGAGTTATTAATATCATTACTAAAAAAAAATCAAATAATATTTTTGGGGATTACACATATTTTAGTAGTGAAAATAGTGCTCAAGGTGCTGGAGTTAATACTTTTATAGAAGATGATGATTTAAAAATTAATTTAAATTTATATAGACAGAGTAGCGATGGAATTGATACTACAATTAAAAAAGATGCCTCATTTTATTTAACTGGAGAAAATATTTCTAAAAAATATGAAGCAAGTGGAGCAAATAGTTTTGCAAATGTAGAATTAAATTATGATGATTATACTTTTTCGCTTAATTATATAGTTTCAGATGATGGTGAACGAGAGGGGAAAACTGGAATACTTCCAGCAAATGATGGTCATATAAATTATGATGAAGATAGATTAAATATTGAACTTACAAAGAGTTTTAAGATAGCTAAAGTTGAATTTATTCCTAAAATTGGTTATTTCTTTTTTGAACAAAATAATGATAATATACATCTATATCCAAACGGATTTAAGAACTATGCAAAACAAGAGTATCCTGAAGGCTGGACTATAACACCACTATTTAAGGAGGAGAAATATTATTTAGGTTTTGATTTATTCTACAAGAGGCAAAATCATAAATTTTTAATTGGTGGAGAGTTTTTTAGTACAAAACTAACCAAAGTTATATATAAATCAAATATTGATCCATTAACAAATAAAGACTATCACAAAACTATCTCTTTTGTAGGAGAAAAAAATATTTTAAAAGAGGATATTTCAAGAGAATCAAAAGCAATTTATATTCAAGACGAATGGAGTACAACTAAGCATTTAACTCTTACTTTAGGTGTTAGATATGATAATTATAGTGATGTTAGCAATTCTATAAATCCAAGAATAGCAGGAGTTTATAGATTAAATGATGAAAATATTTTAAAAATGCAATATGCTAAAGCCTTTAGACCCCCAACTTTTTTTCAAATGTATCTTCAAAATAATCCAGTTTATAAAGCTAGTGACAATATGAAACCTGAAGATATTGATACTTATGAACTTAGTTATATCTATAATAGTTATTTAGATATATTTAGAATCACACTATTTAATTCTAAACTTAAAAACTTAATAGCTAATGATCTCTCTTTTACTCCAGCTATTGCAAAAAATATAAATGAGATTAAAACTAGAGGAGTTGAAATTGAGTATATTAAATATTATAAAAATCTTTTAAAGTTAAATTCAAATATCTCTTTTGTAGATACTAAAGATAAAACAACTAAGAATAAATTAGTGGGAGTTGCTAATATACTTGGAAATTTAATGCTAACATTTAATCTATCTTTTGATAAGACACTAACTCTATGGTATCAGTATATAGGAAAAAAACCTAGAAGTGAAAATGATATTAGAGATGATATGAAAGCTCAACATCTAATTAATGCCTCTCTTAGTTTTAATAATTTAACTGATAATTTATCAGTTAAATTTGGTATAAGAGATATTTTAGATGAAGGATTGTTTTATCCATCAAATGCTTTTACACTTCATAATGATTTACCTTATGAAAATAGAAGTGTTTGGACTAGTTTAAATTATGAATTTTAATTTTTAATCTCTGTTCCCACTCCATCTTGAGTAAATAATTCAAGTAAAATTGAATGCTCAACTCTTCCGTCAATAATATGTGCTTTTTCAACTCCACTCTTAACAGCTTTTAAACAAGAATCAACTTTAGGAATCATTCCTCCAACAATTATCTCTCTTCTCTTTAACTCTTTAATTTCACTCTCATTTAAACTAGCTAAAAGTTCTCTATTATCATCTAAAACCCCTAGAGTATCAGTTAAGAATAGAACTCTTTTAGCTTTTAATGCAATTGCTACTTCACTAGCAGCAATATCAGCATTTATATTAAATCCTGGATGACCAGCTTCAAGTGAAGCACTAACTGGAGCAATTACAGGTATAAATTTTTCATCAATTAAGTTTTTTAAAACATCAGCTTTAATATTTTTAATAAGACCTGTTAAGCCAAATTTTCCACCCTCTTTAGGTTCAGCTTCAATAAAATTTGCATCTTTTCCACTAATCCCAATAGCTTTTGCCCCAGAGTGATTTAAAAGAGAAACTATCTCTTTATTAATTTCACCGCTTAAAACCATTTCAACAATTTTCATAGCCTCTTCACTTGTAACTCTTTGACCATTTATAAATTCACTTTGAATATCTAATTTATTTAATAATTCAGTTATTCTAAAACCTCCCCCGTGAATAATCACAGGCTTTATTCCAACTAAATACATAAGCATTATATCTTCTGCAAACTTCTCTTTTAAATCTGGATTTACTTGGGCTGAACCTCCATATTTAATAACTACAGTTTTACCAAAAAATTCTTTCATAAAAGGCAAAGCTTCCAATAGAGTCTTTGCAGTGTTTATCTTCTTTTGCATTATATTCCTTATCACTTCAAAAATTAATCCTTATGTTATAATAAATTTTTAAAAAAATCAAAGGATGATATTGGATTTCACTCTATTTTTAGACATCATTGGGACAATAGCATTTGCATTATCTGGATACATATTAGGCTCAAAAGCACAATTAGATATATTAGGTATATTTTTTATATCTAGTGTTACAGCTTTTGGTGGAGGCGTTGTAAGAGACTTATTAGTTAATAGAACACCATTTATTTTTCAAGAAACTTACCCAGCTACGATAGTTTTAATTACTATAATAATAGCATATTTTCTAAAACTTCATCACAATACTAAATTAACAGATAATTATATTTTTATTATTACTGATAGCATAGGACTTAGTATATTTGCATTTACTGGTGCAACTATTGCAATTATTAATGAGTTTAATTTTGGTGGAGTTGTTTTCTTAGCATTTTTAACTGCTGTTGGTGGTGGAATAATTAGAGATATTGTACTTAATAAAATACCTTTTATTTTTGTAAGTGAATTTTATGGAACAGTGGCAATTTTAATAGGTATTATTACTTGGATTATGAATAGCTTTTATATTATAAATACATTTACAATAATAACTATTCTTCTATTTGGATTTATAATGAGACTATTAGCTTTTAAATATAAGTGGAAACTTCCTAAATTAATTGACAATTAATTGACTTAACATATCTTTATAGTTTTTAACTTTTGTATTATAAATTTCATAAATCTCTCTATTATCTCTTTTCATTGCACCTTTAGCTAAAATCTCACATTTTTTAATTAATATTTTTAAAACTTCATCTTTATGTAAAGAATTTATATGTTTTTCTAACGCTTGGACTCTAAATCTATTCATTCCCCAAATGGTAGTTGAGAGTTGGTCGAAGTGTCCACCATATTTTAAAATCAAACTATCTTCAATCAATCCAAATTCATATTTTAGTGCTATCCTAAGCCATAAGTCATAATCTTCACAAACTATTAAATTCTCATCAAAATAACCAATATCATCAAATATAGATTTTTTTATTAAAGTAGTTGAGGGGCTTATTGTGGAGTGTGTTAATAAATCAGAAAAGATAAACCCGGATTTTTTTATATATTTTTTAGGTTGTTTAAAAACTTTACCATCTCTTATCCACTCTTCATTTGTCTGTGAAATTTCTATACGAGGATTTTCTTTATGATATTTAATTTGTGTAGATAATTTATGCTTAAGCCAAATATCATCAGAATCTAAAAGTGCTATCCACTCACCATCTGCAACCTTAATGCCTAAGTTTCTAGCAGAAGATACACCTGTATTTTTTTGTGTTAAAAGTTTTATTTTATTTTTATATTTTTTTAAAAGATTAAATGTCTCATCAGTTGAGCCATCATCTATTATAATTACTTCATAAGGCTTAACGCTTTGAGCTAATACTGAATTTATAGCTTTTTCAATAAATTTTTCTCTATTATATGTAGGGATTATAACTGAAATTTTCACTCAGCTACTTCAATCCTATTTCTACCATTCTTTTTTGCTTTATAAAGTGCTTGATCAGCTTTTTCAATTAACTCATCTGTGGCACTCTCGTCAGTTAATACAGCAACTCCAAAACTACTTGTAACTCTCTCTACATCACTAAACATATGAACTTCTATCATCTCTCTAATATGTTCAGCCAAAATTTTAACACCTTCTAAATGAGTATTTACAGCTAATATAACAAACTCTTCACCTCCCCATCTTGCAAATACATCTGAGCCTTTTTTATTTTTTCTTACAACTTTTGTAATCTCTTTTAAAACTGTATCTCCAACTTGGTGTCCATAAGTATCATTTATACTTTTAAAATGGTCAATATCCATCATAATAAACGATAAAGGTAAATTTTCTGCTTTAGCTTTTCTAAATTCATCTTGAAAAATTTTATTAAATTTAAGCCTATTATAAATTTGAGTAAGTGGGTCAGTTGAAGCTTGAACTTCTAAATCACAGGTTAAATCATTTAATTCAGTTACTTTTAACTTCATAGCACAGTTTAAATCTTTTAGTTGCTCTTTTGCACTCTCAAGCTCTGTTACATCGTGTCTAATTGCAATATATTCAATAACATTATTATAATTATCTAAAATAGGTATAATTGTGGCATCAACTATATAAATTCCACCATCTTTACGACGATTTTTAACCACCCCTTGCCATATCTTTTTAGCTTTTATTGTATCCCATAAATGCTCAAATGCTGAACTTGGCATATCAGGATGTCTAACTATATTATGAGGTTTACCAATCAATTCTTCTGATGAATAACCAGAAATTCTACAAAACTCTTTATTTACATAAGTAATAATTCCCTTTAAATCAGTTTTAGATACAATATTACTTGCATCAACTGCCCTCTTATACTCATTTAAAAGTTTTGAGCTTTTATGAATATCTTTTTCATTCTCACTATCACTATCACTATCATTAAATAACATCAAATATTGCTCTATTACATCTTTTAGAGTTCCCATAAAAAGCCTATCGCTCTCTTGATTTATAAGTTGAAAATTTATTCCTTTAAAATATAAAAAATCACTAAATGCAGATTTTAGATCTAAATAAAAAAGTGTTAATTGTAATTGGCTAATATTTTTATCTTTTAAGAGTTTTATAGATTCTAAAACATTATCACAATTAGATACATGAGAGTATGAACCAATTACACGAATAAAATAATTAACCGTAGCTAAACCATATCTCTCTTTAAATTCAATTATATCTATATCTAAATATCTTAAAATCTCTTTTGATTCATCTTTACTAAGCCATTTATCGACAATCCACTCTTTCCAAGCACTAATTAAATTAACATTATTTTTTAAATGTTCCATTTTGCATTCCTATATGTTTATATTAAATTCACACATTAAATCTAAACAGCATCACATCCCCATCATTTACGATATACTCTTTACCTTCTAATCTCATAGCCCCTGCATCTTTTGCTTTAGTTGCCCCACCATTACTTATAAAATTATCATAACTTATAACTTCAGCTCTAATAAAACCTTTTTCAAAATCATTATGAATTACAGCTGCTGCTTGTGGTGCTTTAGTATTTAATTGTATTGTCCAGCTTCTAACCTCTTTAACTCCAGCAGTAAAATAATTAATAAGTCCAAGTTTTTCAAAACTCTTTTTGATAATTTGGTCAAGTCCAGATTGGCTAATTCCAAGTTCAGTTAAAAATTCAATTTTTTCATCTTCATCTAAAGCAACCATCTCCTCTTCAATTTTTGCACAAAGTTTTATAACTTCTGCACCAACTTCTTTAGCGTGTTCTTTTACCTTAGTTACAAAGTTATTATCTTCACTCAAGCCATCTTCATCTACATTAGCACCATAAATAATATCTTTATCAGTTAAAAATCTCATCTCTTTTTTAAGTTTTAAAAATTCTTCTGTTTCATCTTCATAAATTTTAACTGGATGATTACTATCTAAATGCTCCATTAAGCTTTCACAAATTATAAGTTCAGCTTTAGCATCCTTACTTGTTTTTGCTAGTTTTTTTAATTTATCACTCTTTTTTTCAAGTGCTTGAATATCAGCTAAAAGAAGTTCTGTCTCTATAATCTCAATATCACGAATTGGATCAATTTCACCTTCTACGTGAGTAATGTTTTCATCTTCAAAACATCTAACCATATGTAAAATAACTTCTGTTTCACGAATATTTGCTAAAAATTGATTTCCTAACCCTTCACCTTTACTAGCACCTCTTACAAGTCCAGCAATATCTACAAACTCAATTGTTGAGTGTTGAATTTTTTGAGGATTTACAATTTTTGCTAACTCTTCAAGTCTTAAATCAGGTACAGGAACAATTGCTTTGTTTGGTTCGATTGTACAAAATGGGTAATTTGCAGATTCTGCGTTTTGAGCCTTTGTTAAGGCATTAAAAGTTGTTGATTTCCCAACATTTGGAAGTCCAACAATTCCAACACTAAGTTTCATCTATATCCTTACATTATTTATTTTGTAATTATAACACTTTTTTAGTATTTTTTGAAATTTCTTTAAAATTAACTTTAAGAGTGAAATATATATAATTTTGATATAATTTCATAGGCATAGCAAGTAGTTGCTTGATTAACTTCAAGAGGAAAGTCCGGCCTACAATGGAATAAAGTTCCATCTAACAGATGGCTAGTGAAAACTAAGGGATAGTGCAACAGAGAGAAGACCGCCTTTAATTTTATTTAAAGGTAAGGGTGAAAGGGTGTTGTAAGAGAGCACCAGCATTTTAAGTAATTAAAATGGCTATGTAAACCCAACTTGTAGCAAGAAGAGTCTGGTTAAATATTCCATATATGGAGCTCTTCGCGGAAGCACTATTGTAAAATAGTTGCTTAGATTAATAACTACTTAATACAGAAACCGGCTTAAAGCTATGCCTTCTTAATTCTCTATAACACTATAAAATTATATCCTCTACCCATACCTTAATTTAATATCTTAAGATATTAAATTATAACATTACTTCTTAATTGAGACTCCACTAATAGAGTTTAAAAGCAAACCTATTGTTGTTCCATTATGTAAAATTGCTGTTGAAATTGGTGTTAATAATCCGATAGTTGCTGCAACTAAAATAGCACTATTAGCTCCAACTGTAATATTAAAATTTGAGTTAATAAGTTTCATAGTTTTAGCAGATAACTCTTTAAGTTCAGCTATAGCTCCAATATCATCTCTAAGTAGAGAGACATCAGCTGTTGCTTTGGCTATATCTGCCCCTTTTTGCATACTAATTCCTACATTTGCACTAATTAGTGCTGGTGCGTCGTTAATACCATCTCCTACAAAAGCTACTTTTTTACCCTCTTGTATTAACTCTTTTACAATATTAGCTTTATCAGTTGGTAAAAGTTCTGAATAGACTCTATCAATTCCTAACTCTTTTGCAATTGTCTCTGCTCTACTTTTCACATCTCCTGTAAGCATTACAATCGATTTAACTCCACTCTCTTTTAATCTTTTAATAGTATCTTTAGAGTTATCTCTAACTTTATCAACTAAACTAATTGTCCCTAAAAGCTCTTTACCATAACCTATATAGAGAAGAGTTTTACCATCTTCTAAATCTTTTTTTATCTTATTTTCATACTTTTTAAAAGATATTTTTTCATCATCTTCTAAAAAATGCCTACTTCCAATTACAACACTTTTGTTATCTACTTCTGTTTTAACTCCGTGTGCTACAATAAATTCGACCTCATCGTGATGAATATGTATAAATTCTCTTTTTTTAGCAGCTTGTACAACTGCTTCTGCAACTGGATGAAAGTAGTGCTCTTCAGCACTAGCTGTTAAATTTAAAAGTTTCTCTTCACTCCATTTTTTATTAAAAGAAGTAACATTTACAACTTCAAGATGACCACTTGTTAAAGTTCCTGTTTTATCAAAAATAAAAGTATCAACTTCATTTAACGCTTCTAGTGTTTTAGCACCTTTTATCATAATTCCATTTTTTCCAGCTTTACTAATAGAAGATTTAAAAGCTACTGGTGTAACTAATTTTAAAGCACAAGAGTAATCAGCTTGTAAAACAGAAGCTACTTTTTCAAAATCTCTAGTTAATAAATAAGATAATCCAGCTAATCCCAAAGTTACTGGAACTAACTTATCTGCAAGTTCAGAAGTTCTCATCTGCATAGAAGATTTCTCATTTAAACTACTCTCAATATAGTTTTTAATTCTAGCAGTAGCTGTATTTTCTCCAACTTGTTCTGCCCAAATTTTAATTCGACCCTCTTCAATAATTCCCCCAGAGATTACTCTATCGCCTCTCTCTCTTTTAATTGGTTCAGCTTCTCCCGTCATAGAGACTTGATTAACTGAAGCTTCACCAGATACGATATTCCCATCAACCCCTATAGTGTCACCTGTACCAACAATTACAATATCACCTATTTTTACATCTTTAGCTTTAATTAACTTTTGAATAGTTTTATCATTCTCTTTAACTTCTATCCAAAGCTCTTCTATATTCGGCTTTGCTAACTCTTTAATTAACTCATCACTCTTATGAACTGTACTCTCTTCGATATATTCGCCAAACTCCACCATTGCGTTTGTAATATTTCCAGCTAAATAATCTTTTCGATATATTGAGATAAATACAGCTAAAGCCTCTAGTGTTTTTGATGTGATACCTTGTGTAAAAAACTCTTTTAAGCCATCACTTAACATTGGTAAAGATGCAAGTGTGCTAATCGATAATTTTGCACTATCATTTGATATTAATTGACTTCCTATAACTCCACTAATTGAGCTAATTACACCTTTTAAAGATGGTTCATTAGAATCTTTAACTGATACTTTTAAAAAACTTTCTCTTTTTAAATCTCTTAAACTCTCTTCAATTAAAGTCAAATCTTTAGTGTATTCAAATATTATATTTTTTATATTTTGGTTAATCCTAACAGATTTTACCCCATCAATATTTTCAAAATGAGTTTTTAATAAATTTATATCAATTAATCTATTTTTTAAAAAATCAAATTTATATCTAACTCTTTTTTTAGTTTGATGAAGCTTTTGAAAACTATTGATCATCTTTTTCAGCTTCTATTTCAGCTTTTGCGTCTTCGTATTTCTCTTTCATCTCTTCAACACCAGTTTGAAAAAGACCAACTCCTTTAGCAACCATTTTCATAATACCGTTTTGCACATTTTCATTTGTTAGTAGATATGTAACTCCTGCACCAATTAATGCACCTTTTACAAAATCTTGTGTATTAATAGAATCAAATAGACTTGGTTGTGGGCTTTGAGTCTGTATATTCTGTGTTATATTAGGCGTAACATTAGGTGTGCTAACTTGAGGGTCTTGAGTATTTGCAGTATTAATATATGGATTCTCTGCTATACTTTGTGTCTGTATTTCTGTTTGTGTTACCTGTTCTTGATTATCTATTTTTTTATCTTTGTCCATATTAAACTCCTTTTACTTTTTTTCTATTTTCACTTATAGCTTCAACTCCATAAATACCAGCCACACCTATACCTAAAATTGCTAATTTAGTAAGCAAACCTTTATTACAGTTAATTGCACTTACAACGGCTACTGTGCCTATACTACCTTGAACAGTCTCTTTTAAAAGAGTTGCTCCAACTTCGCTACTATCAATTTCACCTTTTTTGACTTTTCTATATAACATTGCACTTGAAGTCGCAGCTGACACAATAGCACCAGTCTTTGCACTCTCTTTCATCATATCTAATACTTTAGTATCTATCACGCTTTCTCCTCTTTAGATTCTTTTTTTGTTTTAATACACTCAACCGTAGCTTTAGCACTCTCTTTTACTTCATTTGCTACCTCTTTTGTCTTAACAACACCTTTTACAATAGTTTTTTTAATACTCTTTCTATTATTAAATGCAATAATTGCTAATGCACCTGCTGCTACTCCGGCTATAAATCTAAACTGTAACATTACACTCTCCTACTCTTTATTTTTCATTTGACTTAATATCGCTGCACCTAAAGCCCCTATTGCTAATCCACCTACAAGAGAACCATTTAAGTTATTTACTAATTTTGTAATTTGATTTGGGTCAATTTTACCACTCATAATTGAGCTAACAACACCTTGAAACTCTTGAAGTTTTGAGAAAACATCTTCATTTTTATGAGTTGAATAGTTATTATAAATATCTGACACATTTACATCAGTATTTTGTTTAGCTACACACTTTCTAAATGCTGGAAGATGATTGTTATATGAAGCTGCTTGAAGTCTATAAAGTACATCTTTAACATCCTCTTGTTGTGTATAAGATAACAGATTATCATACATCATAATGTTATCAATTTCAGCAGCAACTCCAACTTCACAACACTCAACTAAGGTTTTTGGTAACTCTATCTTTGATGCCCAGTCATTTATTGGTACTTCTACCCCATACTTTTGAAGCAGATTTAAAAGTGCATTAAAGTGCCTCTCTTCCGCCTGAATAATATTTGAAAAAGGCATACTTGCACCAAATTGTTCTATTACCTTTTTATAAGTTTCATAAGCGTGAAATTCATCATAAATTGCAATTCTAAGTACTTGGTTTAAAATTGGTTCATTATACTCTGGATCTACCCTCAAGCTAATCAATAAATCTTCGTCAAAATTTTTCATCTATATTTTTTCTCCTTTTTATTAGTATAAATTAAATTTTTTATAACACCTCCTTTGATAAATTATTAATCAAAACTGTTATCTCTTCCAAATTTTTCTGTTTAAGTAAATCCTCCCAAATACTCTCACAAAATATGTGTGGATCATATTCTATTGTAATAGATGCTACAAGCTTATTAATTTTTATTTTTTTGATACCATCTATTTTTTTAGGAATCTCTTTAATATCATTTAAAGTAATATTTTTTACCTCTTCTGTAATTTTAGGTTTCACTCTAACTCTTAAGCGACCTCTTGTGTGATGAATTTTAGTAAAAAATGAACTTATCTTTATGATATCTTCTCCTGTTATCATCTTCTTATCCTTTAAATTACTTTTATATATTTTACAAACTTAAAAACATTAAGAGTTGTATCAGTCACTCTTTTAATGTCAAAAAAATAATTTTTAAAAACACTAAATCCACTTAAACCAAAAGTTACCATTACTTTAAGTATTGAAAATAGACTTGTATCTATGGTTTTAGAGATGTTAGCATTATTTATATCTATATTAAATATTTTTTTAATTAAACCTACCAATTTATCTAAAGATAATTTCTTTTCATTAAATAATATAGTTATAGAGTTAGTTTTAATATTTGATTTAAACTCTATTATTTCTTTTGATAGGACTCTTTTTATTTTATCTAAATTTTGAGCATTTGAAAAACAGATTGACTTTAATCTCACTCTTCCAATTATATAATGTTTTATCACAATTTCATTTTTCATCTCTAATCCTTCTTATTTTAATAATCAATATCAATATCAATAAGAAATAATAAGATAAAAAAGCTAAATTATTTATTAAAATTTATGTTATCATTTTAAAATTTTATTTTAGGAAGAAGTTTTGAAAAAGTTTTTAATTTTAATTTTAGTTTTGTTAAGTATAGGTTATTTAGGTTATGAAAATGGTGGAAAACTTTTACCTTTTTATGGACAATTAACTCAAGATAGAGTAGGCGTAAAAGTAAATTTACAAGATAAAATGCAAAAAGATGCAAGTTTTGTAGGCTCATCTAAATGTATAGAGTGTCATAAAAATAAACACGAAGATTGGTCACATTCTCGTCATCCTAAAATGGTTCAAAATATTAAAAAAAATCCATCTGTTGTTGTAGCTGATTTCTCAAAACTTCCAACTGATGCAGATTTTACTCTAAAAGATGCTATATATACAGTTGGTGGAAAATTTAAACAGCGTTATATGCTAAAAAAAGATATAAACAATACAGAAGATTATATCTTAGGTAATTACCAATGGAATGTACAAACAAAAAAATGGCAACATTTTAAACCTTGGAAAGATTGGTATAAATTAGCTTATCCACATAATAATAAAAATCTTCCAACTTCAAGAGCTTGTGATGGCTGTCACTTTACTGGTTTTATGTCACAAGAGAAGAGAGTTGAAACTGGAATAGCGTGTGAATCTTGTCACGGTCCTGCGTCAAATCATATAAAAGAGCCTGAATCTAAAGTCTATTTAGCATCACTAAGTGATCCAATTCGTCAAAATGAAGTGTGTCTACAATGTCATATGCGTAATCGTGACAATCGTCTAAAAGAGCAAAATATAAGTAAAATTTATGGAGATGCTAGAAATTATCCTTTTGGATATGAAGCTGGAAAACCTTTAGCTGATTATAAGATGGTAGCACCATTTATTTTAGGTTATGAGACAAAAGAGTTTTATAAAAATGGTATGGGTAAAAAAAATAGAATGCAAGGAAATGAGTTTGTTCACTCTATAAAAGGCAAACACGGAATTACTTGCATAAATTGTCATAATCCTCACACACTAGAACCAACTGCGGAAAAGAATACAGGTAATAATCTCTGTATGAAATGCCACTCATTTGGATCTATTATAGGACCTCATCAAAAAGATTTAAAAGCACATACACACCATAAAGTAGATTCTAAAGGCTCATTATGCGTAGAGTGTCATATGCCTAAAGTTGGTCGTCATCTTGGTAATTCACCACTTACTGTAAGAACTCATATGTTTGGTTTTCTGACGCCTACAGAAACACTTAAATATAGTATGCCAAAAGAGACGAATGCTTGTTTTGCTTGTCATAAAAAAGATAGAGATATGCAAACTTTACAAAACGATTTAGAGTCGTGGGGAATGGTGAGTTGGGATAAGCGTTAATTTTTTGTGAGCTTTGTCCCATTTATATAAAATTGTCACATCAAGGAGTAGTTTGAAGTTAGTATAGTGTTTTATTGAATGTTTAATTGGCTGTTTAATTATTCAAAAAATCTATGGAACAAAACTCACATTTAGTAATATAAGTATTTATATCACTAAATCTAAGTTTTATTAATAACCTTATCTCATCTTAATTGATGAGATAAGATTAAATTTCCTATCAAAAACAGTAGCATAATAGTTTTCACCATCGTCATAACGGATTAAATAGTAGAGTGGATTAGAAATTAGTTGTAATTTCATACTCTTATAATCAAACTCTTTTAGTTTTAACTCTTTTAAATTAAAATTCCAATCTAAAATATAAAAGTTACTTTTAGAATCTATTGCATAACCTAATAACTTTTTTTGTCTATTTTCACTTATTTTCATAAAAAATATATCTGAATCTGAATTAATACTTTTAAGTCTATTTAGTTTCATTTCATCATCAACTCTAGTTAAATTATAAGCTCTATTTTTACCATCAATTATCAAATAACCTCTATCATAAGGTTTTATATTTGTAGCTTTACCAAAAATTTCTTTTACAGGAAAGTTAAAATCAACCTCTTTTAGTAAATTATTCAACTCTTTTGTTAATTTTTTATTTCTCATTTTTGAATCAAAATCATAAACATTTGCTATTTTTGAATTAAAACTAAAAACCTCTTCAGGAAACTTTATCATAGCAACTTTAGAAGTTGGATTTAACAGAGGATAAATTTTAACTTCTCTCTCTTTTAACATTTTAGGATTATATGAGAGACTTAAACGAAAAGATTTAATACTATCTTTATCAAAGCTCTTTTCATCAATTAAAATTGGAAGCTTGTTTTGAATATCTAAGTTTTTCCAATGTAAAAATGGTAATAACTCTTCATATCTAGCTTTATTAAAACTCTCTTTATCTTTTAAACCATACTCAAATCTATGTCCTCCTAAATTTCTCTGATATACAAACTCTTTTTCTAAAGGAGAGTAAAAAATATAATATCTATTAAACTCTTTTTGATAACTATCTATATAATATTTATA
>JADGEE010000031.1 GCA_016744535.1 Campylobacteraceae bacterium | reverse complement strand
AATTTAAATCCATATAAATACCATATCGACATAAAAAAAATATTTTTAATAGTTTTTTGTGAAATTTAAATAAAAAAGTGACTTTTTTATGATTTTTTAAGAACTTGTGACTTTTTTGTGAAATTTTAATCTTGTAAGATAGCTTTTTTTATCTTTTTAGATAACTTATCTGGAGTTGATGGTTGAATAACAGAATTGAATTTTCCATCTCTATCTAAAATATAAATATATGAAGTGTGTGCAACAGAGTAACCTATGCTAGAACTATTTAAATCTACTTTTTCATATTTAGTTCCATAGTTATGAGCAATTTTTTTAATCGTTTTATTATCACTTGTTAATCCAATTAATTTTGGATGAAAATATTTTGAGTAATCTTTTAAATGTTTTAATTTATCTCTATCAGGGTCTACGCTTATAAATATAGGCTGTATTTCTTTTAATTCATTTACTGATAATTTATTTAGTGCTTGAGATAAAATTGTTAAACTAGTTGGACAAATATCAGGACAATATGTATAGCCAAAATAGATAGCTACAACTTTATCTCTAAAATCAGATAATTTAACTTTGCCATCAAAACTATTTAACTCAAACTCATATCTACTCTTCTCTTGTAGCTCTTTAGTTTTTGGAATCACATATCCAAATGCAATACTTAAAAGTAAAATTGGAAATATTATTAAAGCTATTTTTTTCACATCAACTCCCGTCAGTTTCAAATTCAAATTTAACTCCTACTTTTTCACTATTTTTATCTATTATTAAATTCCCTTCCCACTTCATATCAATCACACAAGATGGAATTAATCCATTACCTCTATAATTTCCTTTACTCTCTTTTTGTAATTTAAAACTATATAATCCCATACCCATATTAATTCCAAATATTTTAAATTCAATTTCATTTACATTAATATTTTTAGTTTTTAAATTAAATTCTAAAGGTCTCATTATAGGAATATTTTCAGGAGTTATAGAAAATGCAATTTCACTTCCGTCACTTAAAACCTCTTTGCAAATATCTTTTTGTAAATTACACTTTGAATTTATATATTTTACTTCACCACTTATAAAATTATATATATCTTTCATATCAACAAAAAAGTAAGCTAAAGCGATTAACATAACAGCTATTAACTCAAAAAGAAGAGTTAATATAAACTTTTTATTAATGATGCATCATCATAGATTGAACTTTTTTTACAGGGGCTTTTATTTTAATTTTTTCTCCATTTGAGAAACTAAGTTCAACCTCAACTATATCACTTTCTTTTAATTTTTTATTTAAACCAATTAGCATAATATGAAAACCTCCTGGTTGAAGTAAAGTTTCTGAATTTGCATTAATTGTAATTTTATCAACTTGATACATTCTCATCATACCATTGTTCATTGTATGAGTATGAAGCTCAACACTTTTTGCAATACTAGATTCTGCTTTGATTAAATTAACTATTTTATCTGATTTATTTTCTATATTCATAAAAATTGCACTATTTGGCATTGTAGGTGGAACTTCTCTAACATAAGCATTCTCAATCTCTATTTTTGCAAATAATCCAGTTACAATAAATAAACTAAATAGTAAAATTTTCTTCATAAAAGATTCCTTTTTTATAGAATCTTACTATCTATATGTTAAATGAAAGTTAAAAGAGTTATAACTCTTTTAAAGTTAATAAATCACTCTTCTCTTCAATTATTTCATCAAGTGAAGAAAATAGTATATCACTAGCTTTTTCCATCTCATAAAATCTTTGGATAATTTTATCTTTAGAGTTTACTATACCACATTTATCACTCTTTATACATTCAATATTCTCTTTTACACTTTGATGAATTATAGAGTGAGGTATTTCTATTGCTTTAAAAGCTTTAGTATCTCCAAATAGTCTCTTACCATCACTATAATACCACTTTCCAAATCCACAATCGTGATGTGTAACTAATAAATCATCACCATCAAGCCCTTCAATAACTGCTGAATAAGCTTTTATTTTATAGTAGATGTGAGCTATTTTAGCTAAACTAACAAACATTTTTGCACCACTGTTAGTTGCTATAATAGAAACATCTTTAATATCTAAATTAAACTCATTTAAAGTTCCTTCAAATATATTTACACTCTCACCACTTTTTGATGCAATTTCATTTATAGTTTGAGCATTTACTTCTATTTCAACACTTTGTTGTTGTAAATTTTTAATTGTTATTGAAATTTCAGTTGTAGCTTTTTGCGTTCGCTCCGCTAATTGTCTAACTTCATCAGCAACAACCGCAAAACCTCTTCCATGCTCACCTGCCCTTGCTGCTTCTATTGCTGCGTTTAGAGCAAGTAAGTTTGTTTGGTCTGCAATATCTTTAATTAAACTTACAACTGAACTAATATTATTTACATTTTCATTTAATGAACCAATTGAGCTATTTGTATCTGAAATTATACTATTTAGTTGATGTAACTCTTGATTTACTTCTTTAATTTTATTATAGGTTTTATCTGATGTATCTGCAATATTAAACATTTTTTTAGCAATATCTTTGGATTGAGAATTAACTATATTTATATCTTTTGAGATAATATCAAGACTTTTTTTGATACTAGACATTGTATCTAATTCATTTGAAAGTTTTCCTCTCATTTGATGCTCAATATCACCCTTCATAGCTTCAATTGCCTTATTTATAGTTTTTGAAGTACTATTAAATTCATTTTGTAATCCAGTAGAAAAAATACTTCTATGCAAAGCTCCTTGAGTAATTTGTTCAATTGCATTTCTAGCTTCTCTTAAAACTACTTCAGTTTGGTCTAACATATCATTTAATGCCCAAGATATTTTACCTGCAATACTCTCATCATCATCGACTGCTACTCTTTTAGATAAGTTTCCTTTAGCTGAACTTTGAACTACTTCTAAAATATAATTTAAAACTTTATTATCTTCCTCTTTTTTAATGGGAATTACAACTGTAATTAATAGAGCGACTAAAAACACTCCACCTACTATATACTCGTTTATTATAAAAATATAGATAATAAGTGAAATAAAAAGAATAAATAGTATTGAAAGTTTTATATTTTTTTTAATTAAATCCATTCTTAATCCCTTTGTAAATTAAAAACTAATTCATCATAAGATATTTTATTCTCTTTTAAATGGATAAATAAAAATTCACCTGCATCTTTCATTCCACCACTCTTCTCTTTATCTTTTAATAATTTATAAATTGGCTCAATTGCTTCAATTGCTTTTTTTGAAGGCTTTCTTCTAAAAGATGTGTAACCTATAATTTTACCATTTTCATTATAATCAGGTGTAATATAAGCAAAAACCCAATAGTGTCCTCCATTTTTTCGTAAATTTTTTACAAACCCAAAAAATTCTTTACCTGATTTAACAGTATCCCAAGCTAATTTAAATGCAACTTGAGGCATATCAGGATGTCTAATTAAATTATGATTTGCACCTAAAAGTTCACCTTTTGTATATCCACTCATCTCAACAAAAATTCTATTACAATATGTTATTAAACCTTTAGTATCAGTTTTAGAAACGATAAAATCGTTTTCATTCATAATCTCTTCTTCATTTATGATATTTTTTGGAGCGTGATTTTTATCTAATCTCTTTTTTTGCATTATCAAATCCTCTTATATTAATTAATTATCTTATAATAAGTGTTTTTAATAAAACTAACCTTAAAATAGTAATTTTTTCTATAAGATTTAATTATTATAATGATTTTATATAATTTATTAAGATTTATTTTATTTAAAAGAAGATATATAAATAAAATATTATTTATATAAAGTTTAGTTATATTTTTGTAAAAATAGTTCCTCTAGTATGTACTCCTGCTATTAAAAAACTTTTTGCAAAAGTTAAATTAAATCCACTTGAGAGAAATGTTGGAATATTATATTTCATTAAAAAATGGGCAGACTTAAGTTTAGTTACAATTCCACCTGTTGCAAATTCATTATTAGCAGATGCTTTTTGATTTAGTTCAGAATCAGAGATAAAATTAACTATTTTTTTAAGCTTGGCATTTGGATTCTCTTTGGGATTAGAATCATAATAACCATCAATATCAGTTAAAATAATTAACATATGTGCATCAAAATATTTTGTAACATAGGCAGAGAGTTGGTCATTATCTCCAAAAACTAACTCCTGTGTTGCTGTTACATCATTTTCATTTATGATTGGTAAAACTCTATTTACTAATAGTGCCTCTATCGCATCTTGTGCAAATCTTGTTCTTTTCCTAGAATCAAAATCATCAGCAGTTAATAAAACTTGTGCAATATTAATTCCTAGTTTTTCAAACTTTTTACCATAATTTATCATCAAAAGAGGTTGTCCTACAGAAGCTAAGGCTTGTTTATTTGCTACAATTTTTTTATTTATTTTTAAATAAGTATATCCAGCAGCAACTGCACCTGAACTTACTAAAATAACTTCATAAAATTGCATTAATTCAGCTATAAATTTTACTAAATTATTCATTCTATCTTTTGCAATTCTATTTTGTTCAGTTAATACAGCACTTCCAACTTTTAAAACAAGTCTTTTTTTTTTACTCATTTCTCATTCTCTTGACTAAATCATAAAGTGCAATTTTCATTGAATTGACATTAAAATTTGTGACTGAAGATAATGTTGCTATAAAGTACGGTTTAGTTTTATCAAAATTATCAATTCCAATTTCATCTTCACTCTGTACAAATGTAACTCCCTCAAATTCATAATCATCTCTGCTGTTTGGCTCAATATTTAAATACTCAAAAAATTTCTTTAAATCTTCATCTATCTTCTCGTCCTCAACTGCATCAACTTTAGTTAAGGCAATAGCATAGGCTCTCGTTGAAAGCTCCTCTGAATAATTTTCCAACTCTTTTTGTAAGTGTTGAAATTGTTCAAGTGCATCTCTATAATTTGCTAAATCAATCATAAAAAGAAGTGTTGCTGTTCGCTCAATATGTTTTAAAAATTTAAGTCCAAGCCCTTTACCCTCACTTGCACCATCAATAATTCCAGGTATATCTGCCATTAAAAATGAGCTATATTCCCCTACATCTACTATTCCTAGCTTTGGAGTAAGAGTTGTAAATTCGTAATTTGCAATTTCTGGGTGTGCATTAGATAGAGTAGAAATTAGAGTTGATTTCCCAACATTTGGAAACCCTACAAGACCAACATCAGCAATAAGTTTAAGCTCTAACTTAACATTTTTTACAATTTCTGGAATCCCTGGTTGTGCATAAGTTGGTTTTTGATTTGTTGAAGATTTAAAATGAACATTTCCAAGTCCGCCTTTTCCACCATCTAAAAACTTAACTTCACTTCCATCTTCTAATAAATCAAGAAGTACCTCATTAGTCTCTTTGTCAATTACTTGTGTTCCTGTTGGTACTTTTATATAAAGGCTCTCACCTTTTTTACCATTCATATTCTTACCAGTTCCCTGCTGACCATTTTTAGCTTTTAGGACTCTTTTACCTTTAAAGTGTGAGAGTGTATCTGTATTATTATCTACAATAAAATAGACATCACCACCTCGACCCCCACTTCCACCGTCAGGTCCACCATTTATAATAAATTTTTCTCTTCTAAAAGAGACACAACCAGCACCACCTTTACCTGAACTTATACTTAGTTCAACACTATCTACAAACACTAAAAAACCTTTTGAATATTATATAAATGAAGTAATTATGAAGTAAAAATTGAAACTTAGATGGCTAAGAGCCACCCTTACGCTTCACTATAAACTGAAACTTTTTTTCTAGTTTTATCTTTTCTTTCAAATCTAACAAAACCATCAGTTAAAGCATAAATTGTATGGTCTTTTCCAAGTCCTACATTACTTCCAACGTGAACTTTTGTTCCTCTTTGTCTAATAATAATGTTTCCAGCTCTTACGAACTCTCCACCATATTTTTTTACGCCTAATCTTCTACCAGCTGAATCTCTATTATTCTGTGTACTACCCTGACCTTTCTTATGAGCCATAATATCTCCTTAAGATGCTATATTTGTAATTCTTACTCTTGTGAAATCTCTTCTAAAACCCTTTTTTAATTTAGAGTCTTTTCTTCTTCTTTTTTTGAAAATTATAACTTTTTTAGCTCTGCCTTCGTTTATTACTTCAGCTTCAACTTTAGCCCCCTCTATAAAAGGTGCTCCAACTTTAAGTTCTCCGTCATTACTAACTGCTAAAACTTCATTTATTTCAATTTTACTTTTAGCTTCAAGCCCTTTTTTGTCAAGAAGTAATATATCACCTTCTTGTACTTTATACTGCTTTCCACCATCTTTAATGATTGCGTACATTATTACCCTTCTGAAAAATTTAGAAAATTTAACCGCGATTTTACTAAAAAACTGCTTAATTTAACTTAAATTTTAATAATCCATCAAATTTAATGCACCTTCACATAACTTTTTCCAAGATGATGTAACTTTTATATCTACACACTCATTAAATTTTCTTTTAGCCTCTTTTTCATTATTTAATTTTTGATAAGTAACACCAAGTAGATAATTTAATCTGATTTGGCTCTTATCATCAAATTTTTGTGTAATATTTTTACTAAATTTAATTATCTCATTTAACTTATTTAAATCCATTAAAGATTGAATATATAAAAGTTCAATTTGAGGTGATTCAATAAAAGAGTTAAATCTATTTTGTAAATCAATTATTTTTTTAGCATAAGTTACAATTAATATATCATCATCTCTTTTACTTCCGATACTTATCATATCTTTAAAAACATCTATATTTTTAAAATCACCTTTAAACTCATCTTCTATCTCGCCAGCTAACTCTATTAACTTACTTTCTTTATTTAAATTTTTTGTAGCTTCAAATATTGAATAATAAATCTCTCGTTTATAACTATTTTTACCAAGCATATTAGATAGTTTTAAAATATCTCTTCCAAGATCAATTGCTTTATAATAATCCCTTGTTTTAGTCAATCCTTTGATATATAACATCATCCATTCAAGTTTCTCATTTAAATCTTTCTTATCTAAATTTCTACTTGCAAGTTTAATAACTAAATCATAATCAGCTGTATTAATTGCACAATAAGCTAACTCTTTGTCATATTGTTGAGTTAAAGTAATATTATATTTTTTTATAAATTTCATACCAACTCTACATTTTTTATTTTGAATATTTTTAATAGTTAAACTTGTAGCAGCCTCTTTTATAGTTTTGTTTTTATCTGGTGCAATGCTCTCATCAATATCAACTAAATTATTTTCTAACTTTAATACTTCATTATATTTTTTTAACTCTAAAAATAGTTTTGCTTTTCTGTAAAGTGCTTTTTTTGCTATCTCTCCACCAGCATATAAATCAATTAACTCATCATATTTTGCAATAGCTTTTGTAGCATTAGAATCACCCATTTCAAAAAATAGATTATCAAGTCTTAACTCTACAAAACTAGTAAAATCACCAAATGCAAAAAAGTTTAAATATTTATGATATAAATCATAAGCTTTTTTATATTCTCCATCTTTTTCAAGCCAATAAGCAGTATCTTTTGTAACTGGTTCAAACAAATCATTCATTCTATTTTCATTAATTTGTTCAAGAAGTGCTTTACCTATCTTTTTACTGATTGAATATAACTCTTTATCAGCTAAATCTTTAGCTAACTCATAACCACTCATCTCATCTTTAATCAAATATTTTATATTTGCTTTTACAACTTTATCATAAAAAATTTTTGCTTGTTTTTTATTATTATCTCGAAGATAACTATCAGCTAATCTTAAAGCTGATATAGTAGCTACTTCTAAATCATCAGTACTATAAAGAGCATCTTCATATAGTTTTATAGCATCATTAGATGTTCCTTTAGCATATTTTTCATCTCCCAAATAGACCATTGCTAATTTTGCAAATTTACTCTTAAAATGTTCACTTATAATTCTATCAAAGTAATAATATGCCTCTGAACTAATTCCAAGCTTTAAATAAGCTTTGGCCATTAAAAGCAATACTTCTGGAACTGCCTCATTTGATGCGTAGTGTTTTACCCAAGCTTTTGCTATATCAATCAACTCATCTTTCATATCTTCAAGATGAGATAATCCTCTTATTTTATAGAGTATAAAATCACTTCTAAAAATTGTATTTGGGTAATTTGTTAAGACTTCATTTGCACTCTCTACAACTCTCTTATAATTTTCATCTTTTAAATCATTTTTAATATCTAAATAATAAGTAATATCTTCTCTATCATCTAAAAAAATTGGATTTTTATCAATATCTAATGCTCCAACTGATGGTGTTGTTGCTGAAGTTATTGAAACTGGAAAGTTTATTCCATCTGATTGTGGTTTTTTTAAAAATGGAATGAAATCTTGATACCCTACAATAAACCAATGTTTTGAGTATGATTTAAAATCAGAATTAATCTCTGTTGATTTTTTTAAGTCAAAATTTGCTTGATAGAGTTTTGCTTTTTTTGTAGGCTTTATTCTAAGTAAAAACCGTCCTCCAAACTTCTCTCTTTTTAGTGTAAAAAATCGACTCTTGCTATTTTGAAAATTTTTATTACTAGGTAGTTGTTTAAAAGTACAAGTTACTTCAATAGTATTAGTAAATTCATCTTCAGTTGCATTACAACTAAACTCCTCTTCGTTCGTTAAGTGTAAAATAGCATACGCTTTAGCATCTTCAACTGCCGAATTTACAAATATTTCAAGCCCATATAGATTAAATGTAAGTGTTAAAATTAATATTAATAGATATTTTTTCATAAAAATATTTTATCATCATAAGATAAAAAGTTAATTAAAAAACTTTTTAAAAAAACCTTTTATATTTTTTTGCTTTTCTCTTGAAATTGCAAGTTCACCCTCTTTTACATCTTGAGTTAAAGTCGTTCCAGATGCTACCATTGTATTATCTTCAATAGTTATTGGGGCAATTAGTTGTGAATCACTTCCTATAAATACATTTTTACCAATTTTTGTTTTATATTTATTTTTACCATCGTAATTACAAGTTATAACACCTGCACCTATATTTGTATTTTCATCAATTTCACTATCTCCAATGTAACTTAAATGTCCTGCTTTTACAGCATTTAAATTTGATTTTTTAATTTCAACAAAATTTCCTATTTTAGAATTTTTTAAAAATGATTCTGGTCTAACTCTAGCCATTGGTCCAACTTCACTATTAATTATTTCTCCATCTTCTATAATAGAATTAGTTTTTATATATGAATTTATAATTTTACTATTTCCTAATAGAGTTACTCCATTTTCAAGTATACTCTCACTCTCAATTTCAACACTACTTTCTATATATATAGTATTAGGCAATCTCATAGTTACACCATTTAACATAAAATTTTTTTTGATTTTATTTTGCATTATTTGCTCTGCATTAGCTAAATCAAACTTTGAGTTTACACCCTTAAAATTTTCCTCTTTTACAAATAATGGCTTGATAATTTTATTATCTTTTACACAAAACTCAATTATATCAGTTAAATAGTACTCTTTTTGTGTATTATTATTATTAATTTTTGGCAAATATCTCTTTAATATCTCTTTTTTAAATAGATATATTCCTGCGTTTACATTTTGAATTTTTAATTCATCTTTATTTGAATCTTTTTGTTCTACAATTTTTTTAACTTTATCATTTTCAATTACAACTCTACCATATCCATCAGGATTATCTAATTTAATTACACTCATTACAATATCTGCATCTATTTCAAAAAATTGTTTTAATTCGTCTGCTTGGATTAGAGGCATATCTCCATTTAAGAGTAAAATTTTTGAATTTTCAAAATTTATATTTTTCAGTGCTCCACCAGTTCCAGGGTAATTTTTATGGTCTTGAATTACTATATTTATATCATCAAAATATTTTAAAATTACATCTTTTATCAATTCAGATTGGTGGTATAAAACTATATTTATATTATTAGTTATCTTTTTAGCCTCTTGTATTACATAATAAATCATCTCCTTTCCACTTATTTTATGAAGAACTTTGGGTAAAGTTGATTTCATTCTAGTTCCAGCACCAGCTGATAATATCAGAATTGAAATATCCATTAAATGACCTTTTTTACTAAATTTTAACTAATTTTAACACAAATATGACTAAAATGCTTAATAAAAAAATTCTATTAACTAAAAGGTATAGTATGGATTTAGGTACAGTCATTGGTTCAGTGATGATTGTTGTACTACTGCTCGGTGCGATGGCAATGGGTGCAGGAGTTGTAGCTTATTTGGATATACCATCAGTTTTAATTGTTTTTGGTGGTTCAATTGCTGCACTTATGATTGCCTTTAAAATGGAACATATTAAAGGTATGTTTAAAATTTATTTAATTGCAATAAAACCACCAGTAAATGAAGAGTTACAATCACTTATTCAAAAATTAGTAAATTACTCTATGAAAGCTAGAAGAGATGGTATATTATCACTTGAAACTGATGCAAATGCAGAGGAGAATGAGTTTTTAAAAAAAGGTCTTTTAATGGCCGTTGATGGAAATGAGCCAGATACTATTAGAGAACTTTTAGAAGTTGATATGGAACAAACGAAAGGAAGACATACTTTAAATCGTTCAATCTTTGGTAAATGGGGTGATATTGCAGGAGCATTTGGAATGTTAGGAACTCTTATTGGACTTGTTGCAATGCTTGTAAATATGGCTGACCCATCAGCAATTGGACCAGCTATGGCTGTGGCACTTTTAACAACTTTTTATGGAGCATTTATTGGAAATATATTTGGAGCTCCTGTTGAGAATATTTTAAGCATTAGAAGCGATGATGAAATGCTTGGTAAAATAGTTGTAATTGAGGGAATTATGTCTATTCAAGCAGGAGATAATCCAAGAATGTTAGAGGCAAAGTTATTGTCATTTTTACAACCAACAGAGAGAGTAAGTCAATTTGAATAAAAGTAAAAGAGATTTTAATGGCTAAGAAAAAAGCATCTTGTAATTGTCCAAAATGTCTGCCTAGTTGGCTTCAGACATTTGGAGATTTGATGAGTCTACTTTTAACATTTTTTGTTTTACTCCTTTCAATGTCTACTATGGATACTAAAAAAGTTTCTGAAGCTATCGGTTCACTTTCACTTGCACTTAGTGTACTTGAAGGTGGAATAAAAACTGAAATTAGTAAAAAAAATGTTACAGCAACTCCAATTGAAGAGACAATAGATACAGCAGATGAAGTTAATTTATTAAGCAGAACTGTTGTTGAGTTTAATGAAATGACTCAAGCTGCTGATGGGCCTGTTGTTTCGCTTGAAGAATCAGAAGAGGGTTTTATTATCAGACTTCCTGCAAATTTACTATTTGAGAGAGGTGGATATGAAGTTGAAAATGAAGATGCAAAACTATTTTTAAAGAGAATTGCACTTATTATCGACCAACTACCAAACGAAGTACATATTAGTGCAAGAGGACATACTGATAATGACCCATATAGAGGTGATGAATTTAAAGATAATTGGGGACTATCATCTGCTAGAGGAGCTTCTGTTGTAAGAGAATTAATTTTAGATGGAGTAAATCCAAATAGACTTAGTGCAAGTGGTCACGCAGAGTTTGACCCAATAGCTTCAAATGCTACTGAAGAGGGAAAAACTCAAAATAGAAGAGTTGATTTATACTTTTTTACATTAAAACAGAAAGAAAAAAATAAAGCACAAAAGAGTGTTTTAGATTTAGAAATGGTTCAGTAAAACTTATGTTTAAAATTATTTCTATTATTCTTTTTTCTCTTTTAACACTAAATGCAGAATCTCTCCAAATTCCAACAGTAAACTTATCATTAGAAGCCCCAAGTGAACCAAAAGACTTAGTAAATACTTTAAATGTTGTAGTTGTATTAACTCTTTTAGCATTAGCTCCATCTCTTGTGCTTGTAATGACAAGTTTTGCAAGACTTTTAATAGTTTTTTCATTTCTTAGAATGGCAATGGGAACTCAACAATCACCTCCTACTCAACTACTTGTTTCTCTTGCTATGATTTTAACAATTTTTATAATGGAACCAATGGGGATTGAAGCTTACAATACAGGAATAAAACCATATATTGATAAAGAGATTGGTTATGAAGAAGCGTTTGAAAAAGCTGTTGTTCCATTTAAAAAATTTATGCTTAAAAATACTAGAGAGAAAGATTTAGCACTATTTTATAGAATCAGAAAACTTGAAAATCCAAACACAATAGAGGATGTTCCACTTACAATTGTAATTCCAGCTTTTATGATAAGTGAACTAAAAACTGCATTTGAAATTGGATTTTTACTCTATTTACCATTTTTAGTAATTGATATGGTAATTGCTGCTGTACTTATGAGTATGGGAATGATGATGTTACCTCCTGTTATGATTTCACTTCCCTTTAAATTACTCATTTTTGTTTTAGTTGATGGATGGAATTTAATTGTTGCTAACTTAGTAGCTAGTTTTAAATGATAGCTATTTCTTAATCCAAAATCCATAACCTCTTAATATTTGAGTAGGATTATTAACATACTCCTTAGTTATATTATCATAAGTCCAAACAGCTTTATACTCACTAGAATTTAAATTTACATCAATTCCAGTTCCAACTAAGTTCCAACCACTATTTAAAATGCTTGAATTAAATTCATAACTTTTACTTAAATCATTATCAGTGAAATGCACATAAATATCAAAGTTATATTGAATCCACATTCCCTCATTTGGTTTTAGTATTTTAGGATTTTCAATCCAACTATTATTATGAAATTTATAACTCATTTCGCTAGTATAAAAAGTCTCTGTTATATTAAGTTCTTGATTAATTGGTGAAGATATTAATGACCAACCTTTTTTAAGATATAAATAGTGAGTATCTTCATCATAAATAGCATTTAAAGCTTTTGCTTCGCTAGTTGGTATAAACTCATATTCGAATCCTATTATCATCTCCTCTTCTATACCATCTTTTAAAATATTTGCTCTACCTGAAATTAAT
This sequence comes from Campylobacteraceae bacterium, assembly GCA_016744535.1. Classification (GTDB taxonomy): domain Bacteria; phylum Campylobacterota; class Campylobacteria; order Campylobacterales; family BB28; genus BB28. The sequence goes on along the minus strand of JADGEE010000031.1, from coordinate 17,630 downwards.
TTTATTGTTCTTTTATCAATATATTGATTCTCTTCAAACTCTTGTAAATCAGAAATGCTAGTAATTTTTATACTATCATTCTCAATTACTACTCTTTCGTTATTTTTTGCTCTAAGAGTAGTTTTAGGTTTTGTCTCAAATAAAGCTTTTATAAGAAAAAAGCTATTAGCTTGATTTGAGTTAAGTACATAAATCCTAACATTAGATGTATTTTTACGAGAACTTAAGCTATAAGTTTTAGTTTTTTTATCATTAGTTAATATTTTTGCAAGTGCATTTGAGCTTCCATCAGCTTTTATATCTACAGTTAAATCTACTTCTTTTACAATAAAATCAATTGAAGAGTTTTCTAGTTGCTCAATTATTTTCTCTTTATCTTTATTTGTAAGAGTAGTTTTTGAATTTATATTACCCTCATTATCTTGCGTAATAGTTGCACCTAAAGGCATTTTAACTGATACATCTATTGTTTTTTCTCCATTTAATGATTGATTGCTTATTGATAAATCGATATTATCGCTAGATACTGTTACTGATGATTTCAAAGAGTTGTTTTTTATTTCTGATGTAAAACCACCATCGTCTCTTAAAGTTACTTGAGCTTTATTCTTTCCCATCGATCCTAGTGTTTTAAATGTTGTCATTGATGATTGTGTTGTACCAATCCCATCTGAAGTTGGTCTTTGTTTCATCTCTATTGAAGTACTTTTTTCTGAAATTTCCATTTGTACTTGAGAACTTACCCTACCTCTTATTACCTCTTCTGTATTTATTACTGTTTTATCTAATTGAGTAGTTACATCTGCTTTAACATTTCCTCCTACAGCTACAACCTCACTTGCTACAACTGCTTGAAATGCTGGATCATTAAGAAAAGCTCCTGTTATGGATGATGTTGAGTTCTCTTTTGTTATCACAGATGAAATATCACTTAGACCTCCTACTGTCTCGTCTACAGATTTAAAAAGTGTATCTGCTAAATTTTGACCAGAATTTGTTGAACTTTCTGTATAGGATGTGGATTCAAAATCAAAATTAAAACTACCTGAATATAGTGAATTTACACTATATAGCGGATGATTTTGATACATACTTGTATTAAAATCTTTTTTAAGAGTTGTATTTGCTAACCTAGCAGTTGCAGTTACTTGAACATATTTAGTAGGATTATCAAATGATGCCGTTATATCTGATAGACTTTTTCTAAGAACTCTATTAGCTCTAGTTTTTGGATTACTCCACTCTATTGCACTTCCATTTATAGACCCTATTGCTGGATATTTTTTATAATGAAATTCTAAAAATGATGGTATATCTATAGCATTTAAATCAGCTAACACTAAATTATAAGCACTTATATTTAAATCAAATGATGAAGTTATTTCACCTGATTGATTATCTTCAAGAGTTAATGTAAATCTTACGATACCTTCTACATTTGGCTTAGGTTTAATTGTTAAATTTATATCTTGATTATTATATTCACTAGAAGTTAAATTATAACCATTAATATCATTATACCAAGTTGGATTAAACTCTATTAGTGAAGTATCATTTACATCTACTGTTAAGTTTATATCTCCTAAATCTATATCAGTAATATTGATACCTAAATTAAATTCACTAAAATTCATATCTTTACTAATATTAGGAACTGTTGTGATAGTTGGATTATCATCAGTTGGATTAATTGTAACATTAAACCCTTTTGTAACTTCGTTTACGCCGTCATCAACTATTATATTTAACTCTGCTGTTCCATATTTATTAGATATTGATGAAAAACTTATATTTAAATCTTGAGTATAACTTGAGCTTGTTACATTTGTACTCCAATTTTGAGCAAAGCTTATAATTGAGCTATCATTACTTTCAACTGTAATATTTAAATCTCTATTTTCAGGGTCTATTATATTTATTAAAGATATATTAAAGTCGCTAAAGTCTTCATTTACATTTATATCTGTCGTATCTATATCATAAGTTGGTGAGTCATTGAACTCTGTGATTGTGATATTAAATATGGCATTTGAAGTTGTTACCCCACTTTGATCACTTACATTAAACACAAAACTATCACTTGTCGTTTCTGTTCCATTGTGAGTATAGTTTATATCACCGCTGTTTATTAATGCTTGTGTAAATCTCTCATTTGCAACTATAGCTGTTGTATTACTCTCAAAATATAAATTTCCATTAGTTGCTGGTGTTACTAAAGTATAAAATAGTGTTGTATTATTATCTATATCACTTGAATTTAAATAGCTATTTGAGATATTTCTACCTTTTTTTTCTACTACTGTTAAAGTATTATTAGTATTTATTATTGGAGTATCATTTACAGCTATTACTGTCACATTAAAGATATTATTTACAGAATCAAATCCATCATAAGCAGTAATATTAAGTTCAACCACTCCATTTACATTTGCTTCTGAATTTAATGTTATAGTTAGTGTTTGCCCATTATATTGAGCATTTGTTAAATCTCCATCCCAACTTGTAGAAGTACTGAAAATTGAACTATCATTGCTCTCTACACTTAAGCTTATATTCTCTGAATTTTCATCTAATAAATCTGTAATCGTAAGTGTAGTAGCTCCAAAATTTTCGTTTTGATTTTGAGCTGTGAATGCTGTAAAAGTTGGTTTTGCATTTGTAGTATTACTCTCTTCACTAGAGTTATTTTCACCACCTGCATTTACAACTCCAACTTTAAAATAGTATGTTGTATTTTCATTAAGATCCACTATATCTTTAGTTATAACTCCAGAACTCTCTGTTGAGTTTAACTCATAACCACTCTCACTTGAAGTTGAGCTATATATCTTATAAGCTGTCTCTGTATCTGAGGTATCATTCCAATTTAGCGTTATTTTATTTGAATTAATACTCTCTACACTAAGTATTGGAGCAGTTACTTTTAAAATTTGATTTGATTCTAAATTAAGAGGTTCTGGGTCAAGAACAGTTACAGGTTCTATATTAGATAAATTCAAGTCAAGAACAGTTACAGGTTCTATATTGGATAAATTCAAGTCAAGAACAGTTACAGGTTCTATATTGGATAAATTTAAATCAAATATAGTCACAGTTTCTACATTTTGTATCTGTTGAGCTTGTTCAATAGTAAGTCCCAGCTCTTGCTCTTCTTCTATCTCAGGTAGTACATTTACAGGGGGGGGAGTAAGTCCTGTATCTAAATTCTCTGTCTCTTCTTGCACCTCTTCCATAGCATTAGGATTGAATTCAGGATTATCAGAAGCATCATCAAGACCATAACTATCAATCAAATCCCCTTGCTCTCCTAGGGGAGCTACATCAAGTCCATCAAGTAGAGTCATATCTATATCTCCCCCAAGATTTGCAACACTTGTGAAATTAGAGTTAGTTACCCCCTCAGCAAGACTTCTTTGTGTTCCATAAAGATTTGATACTAGCATAGAGGCTAACACTATACTAATTGCTATTTTTTTATTTATTACTTTCATTATTAATTCCTCTTATAAAAATTCCTTTATGATAACAAAAAAAAATAATAAAAAAGTGACTTATACATGAATTTAAACTTAAATATGTGATTTTTTAGTGAATTTGTGACTTTTTAGTGAGTTTTATTTAGTAGAATGAAAAAAAAGAGAGTTTATAAAATTAATAATTAATCCAAAAACCATAGCCTCTTTTAATAGTGCTAGGATTGTTAATATACTCTTTAGTTATATTATCATAACCCCAAATACTCTTAAACTCATCAGAATTTAAATTTATATTATCTCCTGCTCCAACTAAATTCCAACCACTATTTAAAATGCTTGAATTAAACTCATAACTCTCTGTTGTGTTATATTCATAAAAATGAACATAAATATTAAAATTATATTTAATCCACATTCCCTCATTTAGTTTTAAAATTTCAGGATCTTTAACCCAGTTATTATTTTGAAATTTATAAGCTAAATCTTTAGTATGAAAAATTTCTCTTACATTAAGTTCTTGATTAATTGGAGATGATATTAATGACCAACCTTGTGTTAAATGTAAATAATTTTTATTTCCATCATAAATAGAATTTAAAGTTTTTTTATTGTTTTGAATAACAATAATATACTCTTTATCTATTTCCATCTCTAAGGTTTCACCGTCAATTAAAATATTAGCACTACCTTCTCTTAGTATAACACCCCTATATTCCTTATCTAAATAGAGTTTCTCTTCTAAAATAGCATCAGCACTAATAGGATTTATTTCAATATTATTTGTCCCATAACTCACTCCCCTACTATTTGCGTAATTTTGATCTTTTACAATAAAAAAGTCTGTTATAGTTTTATACATTCCAATTAATGTATTATCTTCTAAAACTACCTCTTTATTTGATGAATTTTTAGGAAAATTAAAGTTAATATTTTCTCCATTTGAGTAATTTATTTCTGCAGATATTTCACCATTTGAATCGATAGTTATTTTAGTATTTACACTTTTATTATTAACTATAGTCTCTCTTGAAATTTCAATACTATTGTCATCATTAACTTTTACATTAGATCCTTTTTTAACTTCTAAGTTTAAATCTTGATGTTGAATAATAACTTCGCCACTATTTTTAGCATTTACTAAAACTTCACCATTATTTGCTTGTAGTGTTTGTCTGACATTTCCATCACTATCAATTTCAATAGTTCCATCTTTTGAAAATTCAAGTTGAGTTTTAATAGTGCTATCATTAGTTTTTAACCCTATTTCAATAATTTGTTTATTATTTTTTATTTTAGCAGTTGTTTGAGTAACTACATCTCCATCTAAAATATTACTTTCTGATTTATACAGTATATTTTCTTGTGTTACATCTCCTTCAATACTATTTAAAATGTTATTTACTCCATCTTTTGTCATTTCAAATACTTTTTTATTAGGATCATAACTACCACTTGAAGTTGAATTATCGCCTGAAGTTAAACTACCACTTGAAGTTAAATTACCACTTGAAGTTAAATTACCACCTGAAGTTGAATTACCACCTGAAGTTGAATTTTCAACAGAAATATCTGTAACATTTACTTTCACAAAAAGTGAAGCATTTTTATCATTAATATCAGTAGCTGTGACATTTAATTCATAAGTGTTATCTTGATTGTTATCACTTGGAATTTCATAATCAGGAGCAGTTTTAAATGTAATTGCACCTAAATTACTAATATTAAAATAATTACTATCACCACCTACAACACTATAAGTAAGTGTTGTATCAGCTTGCATTGTAATTGAGCCAACTATTGTTTGATTTTCTGATACACTAAAACTTTTATAACGCTCTAGAAATAAAATTTCTACTTTATTACTATTACCTGCATCGTTGTAATATATATATGGATTACCTACATTATCTTTAATTATTTCAAGATTGCTAACCACTCCTTGTGCTGTAATTTTATCAACTAAATTCCAACTGTTTGAGCTATATTTAAAAATTTGTATAGTATCTGTATCACTACTATTAACCTCTGCTATATAAGGGATACTGTTATTATCCACACTTAAAGCAATTTGGGATGCTTTAGTGATATTTTCTCCTCCTACAAAACTCCAATTATTATCTATGTATTTAACCACATTTACATTATTTGTAGTAGTATTAATATAGCCAAGATAAGGTTTTCCTGTGCTATCAATATCTAAAGACAAAGCATCAATTTCAGGTTCATCTGCATCAAATATACCATCATAACCATTACCTTTATAACTCCATAAGTTAGCAGTTTGATTATAACTATTTACTACAAGTGAAGTACCAAAAGTATCATCTCTATATGCAATATAAATTGTATTATTTAAATCAACTTCCAATTCAATATCAGTTGTATTTGCCCAAGAAAAATATGTATTATTAGCATCATTATCTCCACTTTTAACATAAGGGTGAATAATACTCTCCCAAACTGAACCATTATATCTCATCAATTTAGCACGATTATCTCCATTAGAAGTATCTTGAAATGCCATATAGATATTATTATAGTTATCAGCAACTATTGCAATATGATTAGCATTAGAAAGTTCTGTTGGCGTAATATCATCCCAATTACTACCAATAGCTCTAGTTTTTATTTTATAAGCATCTCCGTTAAATTTAATCATTTTTTTAACAGAACCTTCTATATAAGAGATTAAAGGGTTACCTTTTTTATCTAATTTAAATGAGTTAATAGCTGTAATGGAGTTACTACTAATTCCAGCTCCTCCTATATATTGCCAAACTCCATCTACTTTTTTCATAACACTTAGTTTTCCACCTTGATTAGCATCTTTAAAAGCTACATACTCATAACCCTCTGTATCAAATTTATAAGATACAATATCACTTTCAATATTTGGAGTTTGTGGTTTAAAACCATCATCCTCTGCATCTGGTAGAGTTGGTGATGTAGGTTCGTCATCTCTTGCAACGATAGTTAAATTAAATGAAGATTTTCCAACTGAATTTCCATCTGTTGCATTAACTTCAACAGTAACGACACCACTTTGATTTGCTTTAGGTATAACTGATAACATAGTTCCTGTAACTGCTATATAGGCTAATGATGTATCACTAACAGAAGCATTAAACTCTAAAGATGTATTTCCTTCAATATCTGTTGCATAGTCATATAAATTTATTTGAAAAGGTATATCCTCATCAGTTGTATTATCTTCAATTGTCCATACTGGTGGACTATCAATAACTGTAAAATTAATAGTTGTGCTATCACTAATTCCTATATAAGCATTTGCATTACCTGAAATATCTGTAATTGCTGTATTATCAATTTGAATATTATAAGCTGTTCCAATAGTTAAGTTATTATCTAAATTGATAGTAACAGTAGTCGAATTGAAAGTTATATTTGTAGATGTTGCTACATCAATAGTTTCAACTACTCCATTTGTATCATTTATTGTAATGTTTCCAGTTCCTTTTTTAACATCTTCATCAAAAGTTAGAAGAATATCTCCAGCATAACTAAATGAAGTTGATTCATCTATTGGTGTACTTGAGCTTAGAGTTGGAGCGATGTTATCTAGTGTTTTAAAACTTACAACACTACTGTTTGCATCTATTAAATTTGGTATAGTTGCAGTATCAACAATTGCACCATTTGAAATCTCTATATGATAAGTTTTAACAATATTTAAATCGTTAGTTGGGTCTATTGTTAAATTTGTATCATTTATACTTAGTTGAGAGTTATGACTTGTTACATCAATAGTAAGTGTTGTTGAATTATCTGTATCATCAACTATTTTAATAGTTCCACTACTTCCTAATGTTATATTTTCATCAAAAGTTATAGTTATATTTGTATCTATTGCTATATCAATTGCACTATTTAATGGAATTATTGAATTTATGATAGGGGCAGTTTCATCATTTACTAAAATAAATGTTGATAGATATGTCTCACCTCCATATCCTTCTGCATTTACTGGAGTTACAGAAAAACCTATATATTTTTTCTCTTCACTTGAAGTAACTGTATAAGTTGTTAAATTTGCATCATTTATTGCTATTTTATTTGTACCATTTGCATCATCTGCTGTGTACCACTTAAATGTTGAAGTTGTCTCTACATCACTTTCTGCATCGCCATAAGTATAATTTAGAGTTAATATTTCATCTTTATTTGCTGATGTTGGAGCATTTGTTAGTGATAGACTTGTAGCTATTGGAACTGCATTTAGAGAATACTTAAAGAGTTTATATTGATAATTATTATCAGCATAACTAAAATATATATTACCATCACTATCTGTCGTGAGGTAAAACATATTCTTCTCCCAACCACTATTCTCAATAGCAGTTAAGCTTGTACCATCATACTTAAAAAGTTTATATAGAGAACTGCTATTTTTATAATTAAAATATATATTACCACTATCTGTCGTGAGGTAATATATATCTTTATCCCAACCACTATTCTCAATAGCAGTTAAACTTGTACCATCATACTTAAATATTTGATATTTATAACTGTTATTTTTATATTTAAAATAGATATTACCACTATCTGTCGTGAGGTAAAACATATTCTTCTCCCAACCACTATTCTCAATAGCAGTTAAACTTGTACCATCATACTTAAAGAGTTTATATAGAGAACTGCTATTGTTATATTTAAAATAGATATTACCACTATCTGTCGTGAGGTAAGATATCTCGCTCTCCCAACCACTATTCTCAATAGCAGTTAAACTTGTACCATCATACTTAAATATTTGATATTTATAACTACTATCAGCATAAGTAAAATAGATATTACCATCACTATCTGTCGTGAGGTAAGATATATATTTTTCCCAACCACTATTCTCAATAGCAGTTAAACTTGTACCATCATACTTAAAGAGTTTATATAGAGAACTGCTATTTTTATAATTAAAATAGATATTACCATCACTATCTGTCGTGAGGTAATATATAGTACTATCCCAACCACTATTCTCAATAGCAGTTAAGCTTGTACCATCATACTTAAAGATTTGATATTGAGAAATGCCATTTTTATACCTAAAATAAATATTACCACTATCTGTCGTGAGGTAATATATACTCTTATCCCAACCAATATTCTCAATAGCAGTTAAACTTGTACCATCATACTTAAAAATTTGATATTGAGAACTGTTATTTTTATATTCAAAATAGATATTACCACTATCTGTCGTGAGATAAGATATCTCTTTCTCCCAACCAATATTCTCAATAGCAGTTAAACTTGTACCATCATACTTAAAGAGTTTATATTTATAACTACTATCAACATAAACAAAATAGGTATTACCACTATCTGTAGTTTGGTAAGATATAGTACTATCCCAACCAATATTCTCAATAGCAGTTAAACTTGTACCATCATACTTAAAGAGTTGATTTTGAGGATTATTATTACCAGAATTAAAATATATATTACCATCACTATCTGTCGTGTGGTAATATATATCTTTATCCCAACCAATATTCTCAATAGCAGTTAAACTTGTACCATCATACTTAAAGATTTGATATTGAGAACTGCTATTTTTATATCTAAAATATATATTACCATCACTATCTGTCGTGAGGTAAGATATATTACTATTCCAACCACTATTCTCAACATCTGATAATCCTCTACTCTCTTTTTGATTTACAAAAGAGATAGGTTCTAATAAGTTTGCATATAAAAAATTTGTTAAGGAAAAAGTAATTATGCTAATGAATATAAGTAACTTTTTTAACCTTTTCATTTTAATCCTCCATTTTTTTAAAATTATATAGATTATACAAAACTAAAGTCGTTACAAAGTCGTCAAATGTTGTAAATAGTGATTTTTTTGTAATATTTAAATAGATATTAAGTTTGATATGACTTTGCAACGACTTTGATATAATAAAATTGTATTTTTAAATAATTTAAGGAGATTCTTTTAAATGATAGATATATTAAAGAGTATGAACATATTAATTATTGATGATAAAGAGGAAGATTTAAAACCACTTACTCAAATTATGAATTTATTTTTTAAACAAGTATATTTTACAAATAGTGCCATTAAAGGTTTAGAGATTTATCAAGAGAAGGAAATTCACGCAATATTTTCAGATTATCAAATGCCATTAATGAGTGGTTATGAGTTAGTAAAAGAGATTCGACAACTAAATAAAAGTATCCCTCTTACTATTATTAGTAACCACGATGATAAGTATCTATTACAAAAATTTATTCCTCTTGGACTTAGTGGATATATATTTAAACCTTTAGGGTTTAGTAAAGTAAAAATATATCTTGAAAATTTTGCAATAGATTTAAATAAAAATAGTATATTAAAATACAAACTCTCTGATACTCACTTTTTTAATCTTATTACAGGGGTATTAGAGATTAATGGTGAAATATTTTATCTCACAAAATTAGAGAGACAATTTTTAAATATGTTTATAAATAATAGCTCTAATTATATCACTAAAGATGAAATTTATGTAAATTTGGATGCTGAAAATTTAACAGAAAACTCAATTAAAAATTTGGTTTATAGAATAAAAAAAAAGTATAATTTTGATAGAATTAAAAATATCAAAAATATTGGCTATATGTTACTAAAAGAGTGAGAAAAAATAATGCAAAGTAGTAAAAATAAATTTATACTAACAATTACAATACTTCTTATAGTTAGCTTTATGGCAACAACACTTTTAAGTTATTTTGTTGCTAGACATTCACTAAGTTCTCAAACTTCAAAAAATTCACTCCCTTTGGTAATTGATATTATTCACACAGAAATTAAACATAATTTTATATATCCTATATATATATCTTCAATAATGGCAAATGATAGCTTTGTTGAAAATTGGATAAATAGTGGTGAAAAAGATTCTTCTGAAATTGAAAAATATTTAAGAGGAATTTTAAAAAATGATGGAATATTTACCTCATTTTTTATATCAGAAAAGACTAAACGATATTATCATCCAAATAAGATAGAGAGATATATTAGTGAAGATAATCCTGATGAAAATTGGTACTTTAAGGCTCGTTCAGTAAAGAAAAATTACGATATTGTTATTTCTGAAGATGAAGTTAGTAACTCCAGATTGACTATCTTTATTAATCATAAAGTCGTTGATAAAAATGGTAAATTTTTAGGAATTATAGGAGTTGGTTTTTCACTTGATTATGCAATTAAATTAATAATACAATATAGGAAAAAATATCATAAAAAAATTTATTTTTTAAATATGAATGGTAATATTATTTTAAGTGAAAAAAATTTAGATAAAACTTTAAAAATGGATAGTTTAAAACCATATCTACAACAGATATTAAAATCCCAACATAACTCTATTATCTATGAAATAAAAGAAGATAGGATTTTTTTAAATTCTAAATTTATTAAAGAGTTAAATTGGCATTTAATTGTAGAAGAGAACGAGAGTGCTACACAGACATCAATTAAACAGACACTATTTATAAATATAATAGGTGCTTTAATTATTAGTATAATTATCATATATCTTATACAATTTAGCTTTAAAAGTTATCAAATAAAAATTGAAAAAATAAACTCCTCACTTTCTAAATTAGTAAAAGATGAAGTATCTACACGAGTTAAAATTATGAAGGAAAAAAAAGAACAAGAAACTTTACTTATTCAACAATCTAAAATTGCCGAACTTGGTGAAATGATGGGTGCAATTATTCATCAATGGAAACATCCTCTAAATACAATCGGATTACTATCTAGCCAAATTGGTCTATTTAATGCTAAAAGAAAAAAGCCTAATAAAGAGTTAGAGATAGTTGAATCTCAAATTATGGAAAAATTAAATTTTATGAATGATACATTAAATGATTTTCATAATTTTTTTAAACCATCTAAAGAGAAAGAGTTATTTTCTCCTTGTTATATTATAAAAAAAGTAAAAGAGATGTTTAAAGGACAATTTGGAGATAGTAATGTCAATGTTATAATATATCCACATAAATGTTTTAAATCAATTGGTTATCCAACTGAATTTATGCATGTGATTCTAAATATTTTCAATAATTCTAAAGATAATTTTATTAATAAAAAACAGATTGATGGCACAATAGAGTGTTTTTTTGAGATAAAAGATGATATAGGATTTATATATATTCGTGATAATGGCGGAGGTGTCTCTAAAAGTTTGCTTCCAGATAAATTATTTAAATCTTATGTATCTACCAAAGGTAAAAAAAATATGGGTTTTGGTCTTTATATCTCCAAAAATATTATTGAAAATCGTATGGGTGGAAAAATTTGGGCTCATAACATAGAAAAAGGAGTTGAGTTTACAATAGAGTTGAAAATCAACTCTACATAATTATTAAGATAATTTTTATCTCTTAATCCAAAATCCATAACCTTGTAATATTTGAGTAGGATTATTAATATACTCTTTAGTTACATTATCATAAACCCAAACACTCTCAAATTCATCAGAATTTAAATTTACATCAGCACCAGTTCCAACTAAATTCCAACCACTATTTAAAATGCTCGAATTAAATTCATAGCTTTTAGTTGAATTAAATTCATTAAAATAAACGAAAATATTAAAATTATATTTAATCCACATTCCCTCATTTGGTTTTAAATTTTCAGGATTTTTTATCCATCTATTATTTTTAAATTTATAAGCTAAATCTTTAGTCCAAAAAGTTTCAGTTATGTTAAGTTCTTGATTAATTGGAGAACTTATTAATGACCAACCTTCTGTTAAATGTAGATAATTTTTATTTTTATTATAAATATAATTTAAAGCTTTTGTATCGCTATTTTGAATAATAATAATATACTCTTTATCCTGTTCCATCTCGAGTATTTCACCATCAATTAAGATTTCAGCTTCACCACTTCTTAAGATAATCCCTCTATAATTTTTATCTAAATATAGTTTCTCTTCAAATTGTGATTCAGTATTTATTGGAATAATTTTAACAGATTTTTCTCCATAATTTACACCTCTAGTATAACTGTTATCTTTAACAATAAAAAATTCACTTAATGCTTTATATTCACCAACCAAAGCATTGTTTTCTAATTTTGCACCTTTATTATTTGAATCTATTGGAAAATTAAAAGCTTGTTTAACCCCATTAGAGTTAATTATATTTGCTGTGATTTCTCCATCTGCTGTAATTGTAATTGTTGAAATTGTCTTTTTATTATTACTATCTATATTTTCTTTTGAAATAGTAATAGTTTTATTTTCACTAATTTCAATATTAGCCCCACTACTTTTAACTTCAATATTTAAATCTTTATGTTTAATTCCAACCTTACCATCTCTTTTTGCTATAACTTCTATATCATTATCAACTTTTAAAGTTGAATTTCCACTGCTATCCATAGTTACTTCAATATCAGATGGAGCTTTTATATTTGTATCATTTGAATTTTTATCTTCACCTAAAATAGATACATTTAAATTAAACTCTTTATCACTCAATTTAATTTGAGTATTAGCTTTTGTACCATTACTTAAAGTTTCACTATTTTCAAATATTTGCTCATTTGGATTGCTTCCATCTTTTTGGTCAATATTTGATTCTTGAATATTAAAATTTGAAATTTGAAGTTTAATTTTAGGTTCTATTATAGTTGGTGTTATATAAGGTGTCGGTGTTAGAGTTGGCGTTACTGTTGGAGATGGAGTTGGCGTTGGGGTTGGTTGAACATAATCCCCAAATGGAGAACTTGAAAAGCCAAAACTATTAGCTGGAAAAGAGATACCAGTTAATGAAAACATATCTGTTTGTGTGATTGGTGTCGTTGTTTGGTCGTAAGTTGCTCCGATAAGGGAGCTTAAAATAATTGATGGAATAATTATATTTTTTAATTTCATTTTACTCTCCTTAATTGCTTGAACAATACTGTTTTGCCCAAACAGAACTTAAATATGGAATATTTGAAGTTGTATTCCAAGTATCATTTGTACTATCAAAGTGAAATATTTGAACATAATTACAACTTGCCTTTAAAGTATTTGTAGAGTTATAAATATCACTCCAAGATATTCCACTTGTTGATTTAGAGATTCCAACCAAAGTCCAACTATTATTACTTATAGCTTTAATAGTTGTGTAATCATCTGTAATAGTTGAGAGACTACCTATTGCAGAAATTGAATCATATCCAGTTGTACTAGCTGTATAGACTATATAGCCTTTTCCAGCTGTTAGAGTTGTTGGATTTTCCCAAGCATTAGAGGTGTTATTAAATGTCCAAATAGTTGCACCTGTCATATTTGACGCAGTAACCTTTTTTTTATCACTTACAGCAATCATATTCCACTTATTGGCAATTACAACACTGCTTAAATCTACACTTGCTCTTTTTGATAGATATATACTTGAGATTTTATTACCATTACTATTATCTTGACCAGTAAGTAAAATATCATTATAACTATCACCATCTAAATCAGCTATCGCTAACGAACCATAAGCAAGCGTTTTTAGTGAATCAGTATGTAGTTCATCATTAAAAGTTCCAGCTCCATCATTTAAATATATTTTTGTAATTTGACCACTATTACTTACACCAGAAATTAAAATATCATTATAACTATCACCATCTAAATCAGCTATTGCTACTGAAGCTTTGTAAACTCCAGTTAGTGAGTTTGATGTATCTTCGCTAAAAGCTCCACTACCATCATTTAAATATATTTTTGAAATTTTACCACTATTACTATTTCCTGTAATTAATATATCACTGTCACTATCACCATCTAAATCAGCTATCGCTACTGAACTATAAGTAACTCCAGTTAATGTATTTGATACATCTTCAGTGAAACTTCCACTTCCATTATTCAGATATATTTTTGCAGTTGCATTAAAAGAACTATCTGCACCAGTAATTAAAATATCATTATCACTATCACCATCTAAATCTTTTATTGCTACTGAACTAAAAAAAACTGCAGTTAATGTGTTTGATACATCTTCTGTGAAACTTCCACTTCCATCATTTAGATATATTTTTGTAATTTGAGGACCAACTAAACCAGAGATTAAAATATCATTATAACCATCATTATTTAAATCATCTATTGCTACTGAACTATAAGTAACTCCATCTAGTGAATTTGAGACATCTTCAGTGAAATTTCCACTGCCATCATTTAAATATATTTTTGAAATATTCCCACTATCACTGCTACCAGTAATTAAAATATCATTATGAGTATCACCATTTAAATCAGCTATTGCAATCGAGCTATTTTGAACTCCTGCTAATGTATTTGATGCATCTTCGCTAAAAACTCCAGTACCATCATTTAAATATATTTTTGTAATTCTACTATTACTACTATCATAACCAGTAATTAAAATATCATTATCAGTGTCACCATCTAAATCAGCCATTGTAATAGAGCTATTTTTAACTCCTGTTAGTGAATTTATAGTATCTTCTTCAAAAAATCTAATTTCAACTGTATTATTTGTAACATTTTCATTTGTTAAATCAAGTGCCACATTTGAAACTTGATTTTGAATTTTATTACTACCGCCTATATAAGTAACACTAATAGTTTCACTCTCTTTTAAACTACTAGTTAGAGTTAATTTTACTTTACGCCCTATAATTGCTACGCTTGAAACACTCATTGTTCCACTAGTGCTTCCATTAATTATAAAACTACTTGTCGCAGGTATGCTATTAGTATCTAAATCCTCACTAAAAACAAGAGTTACTTCATTATCTTTTCCGACTGCCTTTGAAAATATTGGAGGTGTTAAATCTGCAAAGTATATTTTTGAAGTTGGACTAAAACTAGTATCTTTACCAAGAATTACAACATCACTATCACCATCACCATTTAAATCAGCTATGGCTACTGAACTTCTATAAACTCTAGTTAATGAATATCCATTTTCACTAAAACTTCCACTCCCATCATTTAGATATATTTTTGAAGTTTTAGTACTACCACTTATGCCTGTCATTAAAATATCATTGTCACCATCATTATCTAAATCATCTATTGCTATTGAAGATACATCAACTCCAGTTAGTGAATTTGATGTATCTTCACTAAAACTTCCACTACCATCATTCAGATATATTTTTGTAATATCATTATGACTGCTATCATCACCAGTAAGTAAAATATCATTATCACTATCGCCATCTAAATCAGCTATCGCTACTGAACTATATCTAACTCCCGTTAATATAGGACTTTGCACCTCTTCAGTGAAATTTCCACTACCATCATTTAAATATATTTTTGAACTATAAACACCGTTCATTATACCAGTAATCAAAAGGTCATTATCACTATCGCCATCTAAATCAGCTATTGCTACTGAACCTCTATAACTTCCGATTAGTGAGTTTCCATCTACATTAAAATTTCCGCTACCATCATTTAAATATATTTTTGAAATTCTATTATTACTACCATCTTGACCAGTAATTAAAATATCATTATGACCATCACCATTTAAATCATCTATTGCTACTGAACTACTATAAACTCCAGTTAATGAATTTCCATCTTCAGTGAAATCTCCAGTTCCATCATTAATGTAAATTTTTGAAATTCTATTACTACTACCATCTTGACCAGTAATTAAAATATCATTATGACCATCATTATTTAAATCATCTATTGCCACTGAACCGATAAAAACTCCTGTTATTGAATTGGTTTGTGTCTTTTCAGTAAACGCCCCACTACCATCATTTAAATATACTTTTGCAATTTTATTATTACTGCTATCTTTACCTACAATAAAAATATCATTGTGAGTGTCGCCGTTTAAATCAGCTATTGCCATAGAGTTAGCAGAAACTTCAACTAGTGATGTCCAATCTTCACTAAATCCTACTCCATAAACACTTGATGTTAATATCGTTGCTAAAACTGTACTAATTGCTACTCTTCTATTTATTATTTTCATAAGTTATCCTTTTTTTAATTTTATTTTTCTGTTTTCATTGCCCAAAAAGCAACATCATTTGAAAATATTGGCTCATATTTTGAAACTTCATTTAAAATACTTGCCCTTTGAATATCTGGAAGGATTTTTACATCATAAAGCTCTTCTACTGTTGTCTCATATCTTATTGAACCTGTAATTTGTTTGTTTGGTAGATAACAGACATCAACTCCACACTCTATTGAATCTTTTGCAATTGGCATATCTCCAAATGTTTGACTTGTTTTTCTAAGTTTTGAAAGCCCAATAAATGCAAAATCTTCATAAAAATCAAGCCCTCGTACAAATCCTTTAAATTTTTTGATAACTTCATAATCTTTATTTTTAATATCCACTTTGATTAATTCACCAGTAGCTGAGAGAAGCATATAAAGCTCACCTTTATATATTCTTGGTGAGTGTGGCATTGGAAGATTTTTAAGTATTATCTCATTTGTATCTACATCAATTAAAACTCCACCTTTTAATTTATTCTCTCTCCAGCCTCCTGCTACATCTGTTTGTGAAAGTGCTGTTACATATTTTGGTTTTCCATCTTTTATTGCCATTCCATTTAAGTGACATCTATCTTCTGGGGCTAATTGTGTGATAAAATTTGGTTTCCATATATTTTTAAATCCCTCTTCTCCATCTATAAAAGAGATTGTAGAAAATAGAGTATTTATCGCATAAACTCCACCTTTTGTCATTGAAATATCATGAAGAAACAACTCTCCTGTTTGATATTTCATAGTTGGTACAAAAAAAGTATCATATTTAATACTTTTTTCAGGGTAGATATTTGCTAACTCTTTAGAGCCTTTTGCTATTAAAAGCTCATCTTCTAAAGCTAAAGCTAACTTTTCATTTTTATAATCAATTCCCATAGGTTTAGGAAATATTTTATTTAATTGCACTAAAGTATCTCTATCTTTTGCAGATAAAAATATTAACCTATTTGTTTGATAAGTTGATATCGCTATTGAAATATTTAACTTTTGTAAAAATTCCGCTATATCAGGTGAGTGAGTACAAGTAAATGGTGCTGTATGTTTCATATAAAATTCCTTATAATTTAAATTAATACTTTTTTATCTGTTCTATTATATATATATTACAAAAAAAAAAAAAAAAAAAAATAACTTATACATGAATTTAAAC
>JADGEE010000174.1 GCA_016744535.1 Campylobacteraceae bacterium | reverse complement strand
TATCTTCAAAAAGCAATTCACTTAAAAAACCCTCTAAAATTCCAAAATTTGCTTTACTTCTAAGTAGTTTTTTAATCGCCCAATCAAGGCTTATAAGTCGGCGTTTCATTTCAAACTCTCTTTTAATTTCTCTTCTTCTTCAACTCTATTTTTTATTTTTTTAACATATTCAATAGGTAAAGATTTTAAAACTTCAAATAAAATTTTCCTTTTTTCTTTTGAGTTTTCCCAATTATCAAAAGTTTTTCTTGTTATTCCAAAGTTTTCTATCATTTCTTTTTTAATCAAATAAGACCTTTAATGGAAAAATATTATCTATTTAGATATTTATTATCTATTTATAAGTTTTTTTAAGTAATAATTACTTATTTATAAAAATAATATTACAAAAAGGTTGAAAAATGACTGAACTAAAATTGAAAATAATGGAGAATGAGCCAAGAGTTTCAAGTTTAATAATTGCTGAAAATTCAAATAATCAACATAAAGCAATTATGCAATTAAGTAAAAAATATATTACTGAATTAAAACAATTTGGAAGGATAGAATTTGAAATGGAGACCTTTCAAACTAATGGAGGAATGCAAAAAAGAGAAATTATTTATTTAAATGAACAACAAATATATCTTTTATTTACTTTTATGAGAAATAATAAAACTATCATAAAATTCAAAATTGCACTTGTAAAAGAATTTTTCAAAATGCGTGAAACACTAAATAACCAACAAAACATAAATAAAACCTTTGTCACTTTAAGTGACTCTAAAGTTAGAGAAGCCTTTTTTATCGTATTTGATGGAAAATGCTACTATTCAAAAGAACAATTAAATAAAACTCATTTTCATATTGACCATATTCTGCCAAAGTCAAAAGGTGGCGAAGATATTTTAAGCAATTTAGTTTTATGTAAACCGAATATTAATCAAATTAAATCAGATAGCTATGATGAAAATTTTGTAAATCATCATCAAAATATCGTGAATAAAAATTATGCTCCAAAAATAGAAGCTATTTTAAATTTACTCGAAGATAATAAAATTTTAGATTTGAAATATCTTTTTAATTCGGGCGTTATGAATAAATTAGAAGATTTATACGGACGAGAAACTATAAAAGAGCTTTATGCAAATTTAATTCCAAATTTAAACTATAAAAAATCCCAAAAAATTGAGACTAAAACAACAGAATATTTTATTAAAAATTGTATTATTTCAACTAAAGGTTCAAGATTAAGTACGATAAATTTATATCAAAATTATTTAAATTTTTGTGAAGATAACAGAATCTCTGAATATAGCAAAATTAGATTTTTTCAACTATTTAGAGATTTAAAAAATATGCCTAAAAACTCAAATTTGAGAGTCGGTTATTTTAACGGAAAAAGACAAAGATATTTCAAAAATTTAGAAATTGTTTTGTAAAAAATTAAATTAAAGGATAAAAAATGAATAATGAAAATATAATGGACGCGAACGATAAATTAACTCTTATAAATGATAAAATAGGCTTAATATCAAGCGTAATAA
>JADGEE010000030.1 GCA_016744535.1 Campylobacteraceae bacterium | reverse complement strand
ATATTAATTATAAATTTTATTATATAAAATTATGATTATTATAATTTTAGAAGTATAGAAGGGTTTAACTATTTTTTATAAAATAGCCCTCTATTCCGTCAGCAATCCCTTTTGCTATATGATTTTGGTAAGTAGAATTAAAAAGTCTCCATCTATCAGTAGAATTTGTAATATATCCAGCTTCAATTAAAACTGAAGGCATTTGAGCTCCAACTAAGACCCAGAATGGTGCTTCTCTAACTCCACCATCAGTTACTTTTTTAAATTTAGCTCTTAAATTAGATAACATATATTTTTGTACATCAATTGCTAGTTTATTTGATTCTATAATTCTTTTATGATTTAAGACATTTAAAAATACGTCTTTAGAGAAGTGATTTAAATTTTCAAGTGTCTGTCTATTCTCAAATGCTGCGACTCTTTTTGCTTTTGCATTTTTTGCAGGAGATAAAAAGTATGTTTCTATTCCATTTAGTTTATATTGAGCTTTAGCAACAGCATTTGCGTGAATAGAGATAAATATGTCAGCTTTTTTCTTGTTTGCTAATTTTGTTCTATCTTTAAGCTCTACAAATTTATCTTTATTTCTTGTTAAGAATACTTTATAACCTTTTGATTTCAACTCTTTTTTTAATTTTATTGCTATTTTTAAAACTGTATCTTTCTCTTTTTTACCAGTTGAAGACGCTCCACCATCTTTTCCACCGTGACCAGCATCTATAACAACTATTTTAGATCTACTACTAGATTTTAACTCTCGGCTAATTTTTGGAGTATTAGTTAAATTTATTCTTAAAATTTTATTTTCTATTGAGTATGTTGAATCAATTTTAACATCATTAACTAATACAATTCTTGCAGTATCACTTTGAAATTGGGCAATTCTAATTTTATCTAATACATTGTGTTTTTTAAATATAGGATTTACATCTAAACTAGCTTTTATATCAAAAATTGTTTTATAACTCTTTTTTTTCTTATCATTTAATTCAAAAATTTTTAAATTAGTTTTTGAGAGTTTAGTATTAAAATAGATTAAAATCTCATCTTCTAATATCTTTATATTTTTAATATGTAAATTATTATATTTCTTAGCCCATAATTTACTAAAAAATGATAAAAATAGAAATAGAATAAATTTTAAAAACCCTTTTCTATTCACCTTTTACTAACCTCGTTATTAACTCTTTGACTGAAATAATTTTTTCTATTCTAAATCCATTTGAACCACTAAAAAATAGTCCTTTTTCCCTATTACCATTATAAGCGTCACTTAATCTATCAGCAATACAGTAACCAACAACTTTAGCTTCTTCTCCACGATTACAAGGGGACACACAATTACTAATACATTTAATAGTTGGAGCTTTATTTTTTTCAATTAACTCAAATAATTTTGTTTTGATTCCTTGTGCAGGATATCCTACAGGTGACTTTAAAAGTTTAATATCCTCTTTTTTTGCATTAAGTAAAAT
Organism: Campylobacteraceae bacterium; assembly: GCA_016744535.1. Classification (GTDB taxonomy): domain Bacteria; phylum Campylobacterota; class Campylobacteria; order Campylobacterales; family BB28; genus BB28. Next base: position 29,462 of record JADGEE010000030.1, on the reverse strand, counting down.
ATCTTTAAATTCGCTACTTGCATCACACTCGTGTGTTCCAATAAATCTAGTTCCCATTTGAACTCCACTTACACCAAGGTTTATCAGTTTCTCAATATCACTCTTATCCCAAATACCGCCAGCAGCAATTACAGGAATCTCACCCCACTCTTTAGCTTCAGCTACAACTGAAGGAATTAAATTTTCTAATTGATACTCATCTTTTAAGCAATCTTCATATTTAAAACCTTGATGTCCCCCACTTTTAGGCCCTTCAAGAATAACTGCATCTGGAAGTTTATTATGTCTTTTTTGCCATCTTTTACAAATTAACTTAAGTGCTTTTGCACTTGAAACAATTGGAACAAGTGCCACATCACTGAAATCTTTTGTAAGTTCAGGTAAATTAAGAGGTAATCCAGCACCTGTAATAATAATATCAGCTCCAGCTTCACAAGCATCTTTTACAACTTTTGCATAATCATTTATTGCATATAGAATGTTTGCACCAATTGGTGCATCACCACAAATTTTTCGAGCATTTTCAAAAATTTTAAAAAGGGCATTTCTTGAATAGAAATTTACTACATCTAAAGGTCTCCCAAAAGATTCCTTTTCAATATATCTTTTATTTTGATAATAGCCTGTACCGATACAACTAATTACTCCTAATCCTCCCTCTAATGAGACATTTCCAGCTAATTTATCCCAGCTCACACCAACGCCCATTCCACCTTGAATTATTGGGTATTTAATCGTATGCTTTCCAATTTTTAGTGGTTTTAAAATCATTAATTTCCTTGTAATGTATATTGAAATAAGTATAGTATAATAAATTAGAACTTTAGATTAAAAATGAGTGTTAAACTTTTTGAATAACCCTAATGTGAGTTACTTTAAATAACTCTTGTGCTTTTTTTACTAAGACTGTTTTTGTAATATCTTCTACATCGCTTTTAGTATCAATTCCAACTATATTGGCAATGCAACTCTCCGAACTATCTATATTTTCGTTAATATTTATATTTTTTTTATTATCTTTAATTAACTCTTTTGATTCTTTTTTAGGCTCAACATCTTTTTTATATGGGAGTTGAATTTTCGTATTTATTCCAAATAACTCTTTTACAAATTGTTTAATTTTTGCATAATTAACTCTCAACTCATTTTTACACTCTCTAGTTGCACTACTCTCCCAAAATAATATATTATCTCTAAAATCTATAAATTTAATATTTTCTCTAAAACAATTTCCTAAACCTTCACTTTCTACTCTTGTTATTAATTTTTGAAATAGATCTTTTGAAGTAATCTCTTTTATTTTAGTTGGTTCAATTTTTTTTATATTTTTTACTTTTGATTTAAATTCACTTGGTTTTAAATTGATATTTTCTTCTAACTCTTCAATCATAGAATCAATATCTTTAACTTTTAAAGATTCCATCATTTTTAAAAAAGTCAAAGTCAAAACAAAACCACTATCTGCATTCATAGATAGCAAAATTTTACTATCTGATAAAATTCTAAAAAATCTATCTATTATTAGAGTTGAAAATTTTAGACTATCTTTTTCAATTTGCTCTTTTAAAAATATTATTAGCTCATCAGTAACCATTTCAGCTTCATAGTTTTCAAGCTCTTTTATAACTGGTTTTATATTTTTATAATCCCTATCTAAAATATAATTAAAAGTCTCTTCAATAAATTTAGGATCTACTAAACCTAGCATTGTAGTGACTGTATCTACATCAACACTATTTTGTGAGTAAACTATTGCTTGGTCAAGTAAAGTAAGCGTATCTCTAAGTGAGCCTCCTCCACTTCTAGCAATAATTTCTAGTGCCTCTTTCTCGTATTCGACTCTCTCTTGATTTAAAATATGTATTAAGTGATTTAAAACATCCTCTTTTGAAATTTTTTTAAATCTAAAGTGTTGAGTTCTACTTAAGATAGTTGCAGGTAATTTTAATGGATCAGTTGTCGCAAGTATAAACTTTACAAATTCAGGAGGTTCTTCTAGTGTTTTTAGAAGTGCATTAAATGCCTCTTTTGTAAGCATATGAACTTCATCAATAATAAAAATTTTATATTTTGCAACTGCTGGTCTATATTTTGTATGCTCTATTAATTCCCTAATATCATCAATTTTTCTATTACTGGCAGCATCCATCTCTATAATATCAGAATGGCGATTATCTTTTGTCATCAAACAGTTTTTGCATTTTTCGCAAGGAGATGCACCTTTTCGTTCACTACAAATTAAAGCTTTTGAAAAAATTCTAGCAGTTGAAGTTTTTCCGCTTCCCCTAAGCCCTGAAAAAAGATAAGCGTGAGATAATCTATCTTTTTTTAAAGCTTCTGATAGAGTAGTAGAGATTGAGTTTTGTCCGACTAAATCTTCAAACTTTGTTGGTCTATATTTTAATGCTAAAACTTGCGACAAAAATATACCTTTTTAATTTTTATTATATCAAAATTTTGAAGAGATAATATTCTTAATATCTTCAAATATTTTTTTTACCTCTTCATCTTTTGCTAAATTTTTAAAACTTCCTTGTGAATTTTCTTTATACTTAGGATTAGTCTCTTTAGGTTTAAACTCTTTTGATTTACTTTTTCGATTTGTTACAAAAAATTTTATATCTTTAATATCCTCACATTCACTATATACTTTTTGAAGCTCTTTTACTAATTTAGCTATAACTTTTAAATTATATTTAAACTCCATTAAATAGACATTATGAGTCAATACAAAAAATAGAGTATTATTTTTTATATAAATAAACTTTACTCCATTTTGTAGTTTAAAAGGTAAAATAGCTTTTAATTTATTAAAACACTCAAATAGTTTTATTTTACCAAATTGTGGGAAATTTTTTAAATTTTTAATAACATATTTAGATTCTTTCATATTGTAATTATAATATTAATTATAGTTCCATATTGGAGTTTTTAATTCCCATTTACCATATTTTTTATTCCAAAGATGAGGTGTTCTCGCATTTTCAATTATATCCATAAATTTCTGTTTTGAAATTTGCATATACTCTAAACAATCATTTAAATATATTTTTGGAAATTCACCATCAAATCTTTTTATAAGTGCAACTCCCTCATCTCTTGTAATATCACCGTTTCTAATCTCTTGTGCTGAATCATAAGTGGCTCTTCCAACACCAAATTTAATATAAGTTGTATAGTAGTGTAACCAATCTATTTTATCATCAAGTGAGCTATATTTTGAGTAACTCCCCTCTGTCCTAAATTCATTTGGCATAAAATCAGAATTTTCAACTGAAAAATAATAAGTCTCTTGTGGATGCCACTTTGTATAGTATCCTAAATAGTGAACCTCTGTACCAACTCTCTCTAAATCGTAAGGATTTGCAGGTAAGTAAGCTTGTAAATCAGGAACTGAAAAATTAAATTCACTCATTAAATCTTTTGCATTAACTCCACCTAAATATAACTCTTCAAGTCTTGACTCATCTGAATAATATTTAGTATCTCTTGTGGGTTTCTCATTATCATCAACAGCGTTACCGTACTCTGCCTCATTTTCTCCATAAATAACAAGAGGAATATCAAATAGAATTGACATCTTTGGAGCTAAATTTTTTTGTCCTAAAATAAACGGCTGAAATGGATGCACTAAATTTTCAAATGCAAATTTTGTAAGTATTCGATGTACTTTTCTATTTTGATTAAATGTAAAATTTGCAAATCCAGCACTTAACCAACTCTCAAAATTAAATTTTCCAATATCAGTATATAATGCTGGTGGCCAAGTGACTAAAATAGGATTCATATTATATTTATACTTTAAAATATGAGCTGCCATAACGCTATCTTTTCCGCCACTCCCTGGAACTACTACATCATATCTTCCATCATTTCGTCTATGTCTATTACACAGTTCAATTAATTGTTTTTCTCGCTCTTCCCAATTTATATCTTTTTTTCTAACTGCAAACTTACAAGCTTCGCAAATTCCATCTTCACTAAATACAATTGCTCTCTTTTTCTCATTTGGCTTATTTTTAAATTCAACAGTAGAAGAGGGGCGTTGATTATTCATAGTACATTTTTTACAATATTTTATCTCTAATGGAAGACCATATTTTCCATACTTTTCAGTCACTTAAATTCCTTTTATAAAAGATGGAAATTCAATAACAAATTCAGCTCCATTTCCACTCTTTTTATTTCTAGCGAATAGTTTTCCTCTCATTTGTTCAATTATAAATTTAGACATATACAGTCCTATTCCTGTCCCTTTTTGACCTTTTGTTGTAGTATATGATTCAAAAATTTTATCTAAAATATGTTCATCAATTCCACAAGCATTATCATTTATTATTATAATTATTTTTTTTTTATTTAATTTTATGTTTACTTCTATAACTCCCTCATACATTCTATCATTAATTTTTTCTCTATACTCTAAAATTGCATCTTTTGCATTATTCAAAATATTTAATATAACTTGTTTAAAATCATTTGGATAACCTAAAATATTAATCTCTTTTTCTACATTTAGCTCTACTCTGATATAATTTTTCTTTAATTGATAAGACAAAAGTTTAATAATATCTTCAATTGATTTTTTTATTTCAAATTTATATTTCTCTTTTGATGGTTTAAAAAAGTTTTTAAAGTCATTTATTGTATCTCTCATAAAATCAATCTGTTTTAAAGTATCATCTATAAATTTATCTATATATTTTTCATCTAACTCTTCATCTTCATAGGCAAATTTTAAATCTTGTATCATTAATGAAAGTCCAGTAATTGGTTGTTGCCACTGATGCCCAATAGCTCCAATCATCTCCCCCATTGCAGCCATTTTTGATTGTTGAATTAAAATTGTCTCTTGAATTTCTCTTCTTGTAACTTCTTTTTCTACTTTTTTTTCAAGATTCTCATTCATATCATCTAAAAGTTTTTGTTGAGTATCACTTAGCTTAATTATTTTCATACTTCTTTTATAAAGTTTTTGATAATTTTTTAAAAGTTCTTGATACTCTTTTTTATCTAGTTGTTCATTATTATTTTTAATAATTTCTAATCCATCTTTAATAACTTTATCTTCACTATGAATAAAGAAATTCTCTTCTATCATAATAACTAATCTCCAATCAATCTTAATTTTATTTTGTAGATAACTCTTTTAATTTCTCATTTAACTCTTGAATCTGTCTCTGTTGTCTATCGCTATGTTCAACTATACGACTTAATCTTTTGTTTGTTTTATTATAAGTTTTCAAAAGTTTTCGATATTCAATTTTTAAATCTTTAAGAGTCAAATCAGGATTTTTTACTATATCCAAACCACTTTTTATTGCTTCATACTCTTTACTTACAAATTTTTTGTATTGAGACATTATTAAACATTGCCCAATATAACCCTATTTCGACCACTCTCTTTTGCAAGATATAGAGTATCATCAGCTAATTTATAAAGTTCATCTTCATTAATAAAATTATTTTTTAAGACTATAAGTCCCATTGATGCTGTTACATATTTACTTACATTTTTATTATGTTCAATTTTTAAATTCTCAATATCTGTTCTAATTTTATTTGAAAATTTCAGTGCATCTTTTGGATTTAAATCAGAAAAAATTAATCCAAACTCCTCTCCACCTAATCTAAATGCAAAATCACTTCCACGATGAGTAGAGTTTTTTAAAATTAAGCCAATTTGTTTTAAGACATTATCACCATCTTGGTGTCCATAAGTATCATTATATTTTTTAAAATTATCAACATCCATAAAAAGAAAAGCTAAATATTTATTATCTCTTTTAGTTCTATGCATTTCTCTTGGTAAAATATCAGAGAAGTGTCTTCTGTTATAAAGCTCTGTTAAACCATCTGTAATAGAGATTTCTTCAATTATTTTTTTATCAGTTACGTCTTTTATAATAGCAGTATAACCTATAATATTTTCACATTCATCTAAATTTGGAGTTATTATAGAATCAATCCAATAAAAACTACCATCTTTTTTACGATTTTTAAGTTCACCTCTCCAGACTTCTCCACTTAAAATGCTCTTCCATAAATTTTGATAAGTTTCTTTGGGTGTATTTGAATCTTTTAAAATATTATGACTACGACCACTTAGTTCCTCTTTTGTATATCCTGAAACTTCACAAAATGCTTCACTAATTGTAATTATATTACCATCTGCATCAGTAGTAGATATAATTACATTTTTATCAACAAGTTCTATATAACTATTTAATTTTTCATTTAAGTCATGTAGTTGTCTCTGCTGTCTATCACCTTGAGTAGTGATTCTTTCTAACCTTTTTTCCAATTTTTTATAAGCTTTTAATAGCTTATCATATTCACTTTTTTCTGTAATATTTTTTGTCATTTTAATACTATCAATACTCTAAATTAATCATTAAATTCTATTAAATTAATATCTAAAGTTTCAAAATCTTCTTGAAAATCTTCACCAGCCTCTAATGCTGTCTCATTCTCTTCATCGTAATACCAATTTATAGTGATTTGATGCCCATTTTCAACTCCCTCTTCTAAAATATCAAATAAGTCATAAAGTACTTTTGAACTACTACTATTATAGTAAGTTATTTCAAAATTAAAAGTAACTACTTTTGTAGCACTATCTAAAAAATAATTTTTTAACCAAAGTAGTATTGGCTCATAAAACTCAAAAGTGTTCTCTGGATATGATTTTCCCCTAACTTCAAGTTTTCTCTCAATTGGGTTAAAGTCTATTTTTGGTGTATATTTTGTTGCATCAATAAATAATTTTTCCATATTTCATAACTTCCTTATATAATAGTTTTTATAGTAAAAAAAGAGAATTTATTATCAATATTGTCAATTATAAATTCAATTGGCTCAGTTGATTTTTTAGCCATCTCAATAAATCCAAGACCTGCACCTTTTTCATGTTTATTCTTACCACTTCTGCGTAACTCTTTATAGTAATTCTTTAACTCTTTTTTATCCATTTTATTTAATGTATTAATTTTATCTATTACTTTATTTTTATCTCTCTCATCTATTACATTTCCGCTTGAAACATAATATTTATCTTTATCTGTATCAAATCCTATTACAGAAATTGACATATTAGAGAAGTGTCCAACCTCTTCATCTTCAGGAGGAGAGTATTTCATAACATTTTGCATCTGTTCGATAAATATAGAAAATATATTTTGTGTTGTAGATGTTTTTACGTCTAACATTTCCATTTTATTCTCTAAATTTTCAGCAATACCTGCTAATATTGATTGTGATACTTCACCACTAAAACTAAAAATTATTCCCTCTTGCATATATTGGTTTCTCAATTTATATAAACTATTCAAAATTTATACTCCTATATAAAAAATTTAAAGAGTAATCTATATTATAACTTTTAATGTAAAAAAAGTAAATTTATCATCAAAATCTTCAAACATAAATTCAATTGGTTCAGTAGATTTTTTTGCCATTTCAACAAATCCTAATCCAGCACCTCTTTTATGAGTATCTTTACCACTTTTACGAAGCTCTTTATAGTGTGTTCTTAACTCTTTTTTATCCATAGAATTAACTTTCTCAATTCTATCCTTGATTTTATCTTTTTTATCTAAACCTATCATATTCCCACTTAAAACATAATATTTATTTAAATGCTTATTAAATCCTATGGCTATGATAGAAAAATCATTAAGATGGTTTGAATAACTAAGTATATTTTGAATCTGTTCTATAAATACAGAAAAAATATTTTGAATTAGTGAAAATTTAATATTTGATTTTTGCATTTTTTCTTCAAAAGTTTCTGCAATACTAGATATTATATTTTGAGAGAGTGTTCCACTAAAACTAAAAATAATACCATTTTCAATTAACTCATTTCTTAATTTAAACAGACCAATCATTACTTTCTCCCTTTAATTTTAAAACCAATCATTGTAATATCATCACTTCTCTCTTCATCTCCTTGATACTCATTAATACTATCGAAAATTATAGTTTTTTGTTTATCAAATGGCTCTTTATAATATCTATTTATAATATTTTTAAGTCTTCTTTTACCATAAGGAAAACCTTTTTTTCCACCATTTTGGTCAATTATTCCATCTGTTGTTAAATAAAAATATGTATCATTATTTATCTCTATTTCATAGTTTTTAAATCTAAACTCTGAATTTGAATTTTTATAACCAATTGATTCTCTATTACCTTTTAAAGTTTTTAATTCATTATTTTGAATATAAAAAAGTGGAGTTTTAGCTCCTGCAAAAGTGACTTTATTCATTAACTTATCATAATATATAATACCACCATCAAGACCAACATTGCTTAAAGTATCCTCTCTATCTTGTCTTAGAGTATTTTTAATGTTTATATTTAATTCCTTCAAAATTTTTGCTGGGTTAGAGCAACTATTTTTATTTATAATAGTATTTAAACTAGTCTTTGTAACCATTGTCATAAATGCCCCAGGTACTCCGTGACCAGTACAATCAATTACACAAATCAAACATCCATTTTCAAACTCTTCAAATAGATAAATATCTCCTCCAACAATATCTTTAGGTTTCCATACAATAAAATAATCACTCAAAAAATTTTCCATAGGATTGTAAAGAGGTAAAATAGAGTTTTGTATCATAGAACTGAATTTTATACTATCAGTTATCTTTTGTTGTGTCTCTTTTAACTTCTCTTCAGACTTTTTTCTTTCAGTAATATCGACAATACTTCCCATAATTCCAGTTGCTAAATGATTTTGAACTAAAGCTGTTTTATGTATTATAATTGTTTTTTGTCCAGAATTTTTATATTTAACTTTACTTTCATAAATTTTACTTCCATTTTGAGATATTAAATTTTTATCAATATTCTTTTCATAATTTGCATCTTTAGCTTCTACAAAATCAAAAATACTCTTTCCTATAACTTTTTCTTTACTAATTCCTAAAAATTTTGCAAAAGCTTCATTACACTCAATATATTTTCCTTTTGTATTTTTTATAAAAATTGGAATAGGTATAGTTTTAAAAAGTTCTTTTTGAAAAGTTAAATTATCTCTTAATTTATTCATTAATTTTTCAGGTAATAGTGATAGAAAATATGCAAAAGGTAAACTTATTAAAATTATAATAAGCATTATCAATAATTTATAAAGGTTTCGTTTATCATTTTGTTCTTCTAACTTTTCATATTTCATAGTTAAAATAACTCTTACATCTTGATTTTTTAAAAAGTATAGTTTTTTAGATATTAAAGTAGAACTAAAAAAACTATTAGAGTTTAAAATTTTTGAGGCATATTCAGAAATTTCATCTCTTAAATTATAATTTAAGAGTAATTGTTTGCTCCAAGATTTCTTATTATCAGGATGTATTAAAAATCCTCCATCTTTATCAACCATATAAAAGTTATACAGTGTTAAATCTTTTAAATTTTTAATAAGTCCTTTTAGACAAAAATTTATAATTAAAATTCCTTTTTTTATATCTTCATCAAAAATAGGAGTTGCAAGTCTAACAGTTGGTCTTATAGGTTTTTCAATTTTACCTTGTTCCATATTTAAGTCTATTTTAGATATATAAAATTCATCTTTATTTAATTTTATAGCGTCTTTAAAGTAACTCTTATGTATTTTATTTTGAAGTTTTTCTCCTTCAACCACAGTTACTTTATAGTCTCTTTGATCAACTCTGATTTTTTCATTTCCATTAACATCAATATATCTAAGTTGCATCATATTGTATTTAGTTTTTATTAGGGTTTCAAAAAGAATTCTCAAATGATACTTGTTATCATATCCACCTACTGCCTCTCCATCTTGAACAAAATCTATAAACTCTTCATTCTCTTTAAGTGCTTTTAAAATATTTTTTGAATTTAAAATAAATTTTTTTAAGTAATCTTTTTTTTCTAAAATTTTATCTTGCATATGTTTCTTTGAAATATCTTCTATACTATTTTTTGTTAAAGTAAAATCAGCAACTTCTGCTATGATAGTTAATAATATTCCATAAACCATTGCAAGGGAGATAAACTTCTGTTTATATGAGAGTTTCATTTTTCTCCTTCAATTTTAAAACCAATCATAGTTACATCATCATTTCTCTCATCTTTAGCTTGATAATTTTTAATTTCATAAAGTAGTAAGCCTTTTTGGACAAAAAAATCTTTACGATAATTTTTAAGTAAAATATTTTTTAATCTCTTTTTTCCAAAAGGTAAATCTTTTTTTCCACCATTTTGATCAATTAAGCCATCAGTTGTTACATAAAAATAGGTATCATCTTTAATTTCTATTACACTATTTTGAAATTCAAACTTAAGATTTGAATTTTTATAACCAATTGATTCTCTATCACCTTTAATTGTTTTTAATTTAGAATTTTGAATATAAAAAAGTGGTGTCTTTGCACTTGCAAAAATAACTCTATGCTTTTGTTTATCAAAATATAAAACTGCTCCGTCAAGTCCAACATCTGAATTTGATTCACTATCACTCTCATTTTGATTTAATATAGTTTTAATTTTTTTATTTAATTCAGAAAGAATCGAAGCTGGATTATTATAGTTATATTTATTTATAATATTTGAAATAGCAGTTTTTGTAATCATAGTCATAAAAGCCCCTGGAATTCCGTGTCCAACACAATCGACAATAATAGCTAAAAAACCATCTCCAAAATTATATCCCTCATCATCTATTTTTAATTTTGTATTAAACTCTTCAAATAGATAAATATCTCCTCCAACTATATCTTTTGGCTCCCAAATAATAAAGTTATCTACAAAGTTTTTATCAATTAAACTCTTTTTAGGTAAAATTGCATTTTGTATCATTGAAGAGTAAGTTATACTATCAGTTATCTTTTTTTGAGCCTCCTCTAAATATAACTTTTGTGCTTTAATCTCTTTTTGATTATAACTCATAGATAAGAGTATTTCACTCTTTAATAAAATTGTTTCGATAGAAAATGGTTTTGCTACAAAATCATTTGCACCACTTTTTAATACTTTAGAAATTAAATTTTTATCACTAGTTGAAGATAAAACTACTATCGGTATATCTAAAAAATTATCTCTTTTTCTAACTTCATAAATAACTTCCTCTCCACCCATTACAGGCATTTCTAGATCCAAAATCATTAAATCAATACTATTTTCATTTAATTTAATTAAAGCATCTTTTCCGTTTCTAGCTGTAACAACATTATAATTTCTATTTAAAAAAATATCTTTCATATGATTTCTAATAACACTTGAGTCATCTACAATTAAAACTGTTGTAAGAGAATTTGTATTATATTTTTGTATAAGTTTTATACTCTCATTAACAATAAAGTTAATCGGACTTCGTTTTGAAAAATAATCTAATATCCCAAGTTTAAAAAATTCTTCTCTCTTTGTATCATCATCCATTGAAGTTAAAACAATAATTTTCGCTTGAGATATAGATTTTATCTCATTAATTAAATCAGCACCCTCACCATCTGGTAAAATTAAATCCAATAAAATAAAATTCACATCACTCTTTAAAATGCTATTTCTTACATCTTTTAAACTTAATGCTCTTTGAATATATACATTTTTATCTTTTTCTAAAAAATATTTCCTAAGTGCAAAATTTATAACTTTGGAGTCTTCTACAATAAGTAAATTATATTTAATTTTCATTACTTAACACTTCTTTTTTTATTAAAGTTTTTTTAATTTATTATAACATATTGATGTTTGATTAAAATTTATAAACAATAATTAACCTAATATTATTCATTTTTTTATCATCTTTAATTGATGCTAAACTCTTATATTCACTCTTTTTTTGAACATTTAAAAGTTTAAATGTTGAGTTTTTTAACCAATATGGATTATATACAAATATATTATCTATTTCGTGTGCATCTCTAGTTGGTATTAAAGTAGTTCCTTTATCGCCACCTTTTGTAGAAGACTGACCATAATTTGCATAACTAGTAATAAACTTTAACTCTTTGAAAATAGGAATAATAAGCCCCATTTTAAAAGCATCTACATCAGCTCTATAACCATTTCTAGTAAATAGTGAACTTGTAAAAGCTGGATCTCCAGTCCAAGGATTTAAAAATTTATCACCATTTGAAGTACTATAAGCTACATAAAATTTTACTCTATCTATGTTAGTTGCTAATTTTAAACCAAATAAAGAGGCATCTTTATCACCTATTAAAGAATCTCCTATATCATTTTGTTGTAGATATTGTCCAGAGATAGTTAAATTATTTAAAATACTAGTTTTATAATCTGCTTGTACATAAATTGTGTTTACAATATCGTGTGCAAAATAGTCCCAAATTTGAAACTTTAAATTCTCAATACCAGTATAATTTAATGCCATTATAGTTAAACCATTTGTATCAACATCGCTACCAACTGTAGCTTCTTCAATTTGTTTAAATTCACCTCTAATATTAAGAGGAGAAACATTAGCACCCGCAACTCCTGTGAATTCTCCAATTGGACCAAAATCTGCCAAAGATCTTGAACCAAATGAGATTTTATCAATTTGTGCAATAGTAATTACTGTATCTTTTAAACTTTTTTCTTTAAATAATATAGCTTCATAAAAAGTTGGTATTGTAGTAAATACATTTGAAGTCATTGGAGATTTAAACATTTGCCGTCCAATTTTTAATTCACGATTTAAATTTTTGTATTCTATATAAGCTTCACCTAAAATATTTTTTCTTTTAAAATCACTACTAATAAAAAGTCCACCTGCCATCTTTTTATTTGGATTGTTTTTATCACTTAAACCACTATCTCCTACGCTATGAAAAGCAACTCCAGCTTTAAAGCCATTGTAATTTCCACTTTCATATTTTATAGTTCCACCCAATGAACTTCCAGTACTTGGAGCATATCCATTTTTTAAATCATAAAAAACATGATGTACTTGGATTGATCCTGTTGCCTTCCCCTTTACTATCGAATTTTTAAAACTACTACTTGCAAAAAGCATACTGCTAAGCAGTGTTGAAATTGTTAAAACTTTAAAATTCATTTGTGATCCCCCTTTTTTACTACTTTTTAATAATACTAATAATACTATAAGTGTATTCTATGATGAATTAATTTTAACTTTATTCAAAAGGGGAAAATGTGTTAAATAAAATATGGTTAATTGTAACTTTTAGTATTATTTCACTAAAAGCTATAACACCAACAGATGTTTTTATTGAAGCTAAAAGTATAAAACTAGCAATTGCGTCAATGGTAAATAGAGATATAGGTGTTTCACTTTTACCTGTAATTGATATAGATTTAAATGGTGCAAAACCAGCAAATGTGTATGCTATGGGTTCTGCTTTAAATCAAAAGATAAGACTTCAAATGTTATTAAAAAATATCAAAGGCTGGAGTACAAAAGAGTATCCAAATGAAAAAATAGCTCCTAAAGATGTAAGAGAACTTATGTTTGTAATAAAAGATAATTTAAAAAAACTCGATTCATCAATTAATTTTAAACAAGAGAGTGCTTCAAATAAAACTCCAGTTGATGTTATGCAAGAGCTTGTCTTTGCAAACTTATGGATGGATAAATTTTTAGCTACAAAAGCAAAACCTATGTATCCATATCAAATAGTAAAAAAGATAGAGCATGAAGTAGAGATGGTTATGGATAAATTAGGTATACAAGATGAAGAGAGATATTTTGAAAAATACTCTAAAATTATTCCAAGAGATGTTTTTATAAAAGCAGAAGTTACATACTTAACACTAGCTATTTTTGAAAAAGTAAAACTAGGTAATGAGAATCCTCTTAAACCATACGATATATTATCAAGTAAAATTGATGTAAAACCAATTGATGTATTTACGATATCTGTTTATATATTAAATTATGTATATTCACTAAAAAGAAATTTTGATTTTAAACTAGACACAAACTACTCACCAAAATTTGAAAAAAATATAAAACCAAGTGATGTCTTTTTCTTATATGATAATGTACACTATGATATTTTAAAAATATTAGAGTATTTTGGAGGTAAAAAATGAAAAGTTTAACATTAATTCAAAAAATTGTAATTTTATTTAGTGCAACTATTTTAATCTTATTAGTAGCAAATAGTATTTTTAATTATACAGGTTTTAAAAGCGAACTTAAAGAGATTGCTAAATTAAATGCTAAAAATATTTTAGATGCAAGTGTTTCGGCAATGCAAAAAACTTTAATAGCACAAAAAAATTTAAATTCTACAAAGTTTGATTTAAGAGAAGTTGTAAAAAAATTGAGTGGTATAAAAGATAATAAAAAGCGAGAGACTATTATACTAAATAGTAGTTATTACACATCAACACCTTTTATGACTGGGGAGAGTGTTGGCAATATTGCAGGAAAAGATGCTAGATACAAGATAAAATTTCAAAGTATAACTCCAAAGTTTTCAAAAGATAAAGTTAATGAATTTGCTAATGAATCGATACAGAAAGCAAATGAGAGTGGAAAAAATTTCTATTTTGAGATAGATTCAAATAATATTATAAGTGCTTTTTATGCTATAAAAACTCAAAAAGAGCATTTAAAAGAGAATGGAAATTTAACAGATGATATTGATGGAAATGGTTATGATTCAATTGGTTTAAAAATGGGTAAATGGAAAGAGGGGAAATATTATGCAGGATACTTTTTACAAAAAGATATGAGTACAGAAATTTTTGCTAAAAAGAGTGCTTTTATGAAAACTATTATAGCCGAAATTATTATATCTATAGTTTTAGTGACTATTGTGGCACTTATTATTGTAAATAGTATGAAATCATCACTAAATAATATATCATCAGGGTTATTGTCATTTTTTGCGTACTTAAATAATGAGAGTGATAAAGCAGAAAAAATCAAGATTACAACAAATGACCAAATTGGTGAAATGGCAAAAATGATAAATAATAACATTGAAAAGATACAGCAAACGATAGAGAAAGATAATAGAGTTATTATTGCAACAACTGATGTTGCAAAGGAGATTGCAAGAGGTGAATTTACACTTAGAGTTAATGAAAACTCAAATAATCCATCACTTAATCAATTAGTAGATGTTATTAATAAAATGCTTGAAAGTATTGAGTATAATAGCAATAATATGTTAGATATTATAAATACTTACTCAAATCAAGACTATACTAAAAAAATTGATTTAAGAGATGCCACAGGTGAACTTAAAAAGTTAATTAGTGGTATCAATAAATTAGGAGATGATATCTCAAAAATGCTACTTCAAAGCTCAAGTCAGGCTAAAGAGTTAGATTTAAATTCAAATGAGTTAGCAAAATCTGTTGAAACGTTTTCTAGTTCGTCACAACAACAAGCTATTAGTTTAGAGGAGAGCAGTACTGCTATTGAAGAAATTACAAATAGTATAGATAATATTGTGCAAAAAACTGAAGATGTAGCACATCAATCACAAGATATAAAGAGTGTTGTAGCAATTATTAGTGATATTGCAGACCAAACAAACCTACTTGCATTAAATGCAGCAATTGAAGCAGCTAGGGCAGGTGAACACGGAAGAGGATTTGCAGTTGTTGCTGATGAAGTTAGACAATTAGCAGAGAGAACACAAAAAAGCTTAAGTGAAATTGATGTAAATATTAATACTTTAGTTCAAACAATCAATGATACAACAGAGGGTATTAAAGAGCAATCAATGGGAATTGCACAAATTAATTCACAAATGAGTGAACTTGATAAAATGACCCAACAAAACGCAGAGATTGCAACTCAAACAAGTCACGTAGCACAAAATTTAACACACTTATCTGAAGCTATAACAAGTGATACTATGAGTAAAAATTTTATAGGCAAAAGTTAATCAAAATAATCTCTTATAGCTTTTGCATCACTCTCATTTAAGAGAGTTTTTAATTCTTCAAATTTAGCATTTTTAATATTTTCAAATTTTCCAAAATAATTTATTAATTTTATCATTTTTACTTTTCCTATTCCTTTAACTTCTAGTAACTCTAATTTATTATCCTCTTTTAGTTTTTGTTTTCTATGAAAGCTTATTGCAAAGCGATGTGCTTCATCTCTTAATTTTTGAATAAATTGTAATTTTTTATCAAATTTATCAAATTTTATTTCTTCATAAATTGTATGAATTTTATCACTTGCACTAGATTTTCTTCTTGCTACTTTTGCATCAATTCGTTCTTTTGAGATTGAAATAACATCTATATTAGCCCCAGTAGAGTTAATAATATCAATTGCTAAATTAAGTAGAGTTTGTCCACCATCAATTACCCAAAGTTCAGGTGGTGAATTTGTATCGAATTTTAAAGCTCGTTTAGTTAAAATCTCTTGCATTTGTGAATACTCATCTTTTGTCTCTAAATTATAGTGTCGATATTCATTTTTATTAAAGTTACCCTCCTCATAAACAACCATTGCTCCAACAGTTATAGTTTGTGAAATATGTGAATTATCAAAAATTTCTATTCTATTGGGATAATTTTGAAGTTTAAAAATTTCTCTTATTTCATCTAAGATACTGTTTTCTTTGTCTCTTTTAAGTAGTTCATCTGCATTTAAGAGTGCTAACTCAATTAATCTTTTTTTATCACCTTTTTGAGGAGTATTAATAACTATTTTTTTATTAAACTTTTTATTTAAAAACTCTTCTAAAGAATTTTTATCTTCAAGATTAATTGCAGTTAATATTTTGTTTGAAATAATTGGTAAATCTTGTGTATAAAAATTTATTATTGCTCTACTGTAAGTCTCTTGTATATCAAATTTTTCATCAAGTCTTAAAAATGAATGATTACTTGAAATTAGTTTTCCATTTCTAATAAATAGTTTTACTAAAACAGCTTTTTTAACTCCTTTTTGAATTACAAAAATATCAAAATTATCTAATTTTGCTAAATCTATATTACTTTTTAATGAAGTAGATTTTATTAATTTTATCTTATCTCTCAACTCTTTTGCCTCTTCAAATCGAAGTTGGTGTGAGAGTTCCATCATCTTTTGAGTTAAAGCTTCTATTATCTCATCTCTATTTTGCAAAGCTTTAATAGCTCTATTTACTATTTCTATATAATTCTCTTTTGAAATTAATTTCTCACAAGGAGCTAAACATTTATTAATCTGATAAAATAGACACTTTTTTTTACAAGATTTTTTCTGTTTTAATTTAAATATTTCATAAATTGCCTCTAAAAGATCTCTACCTCCTGAAGTAAATGGACCAAAATATTTAATATTTTTTCTATTTATCACTTTTCTAGTAATTTCAAAAACTGGATATTCTTCATTTAAATCTAAAAATATATAAGGATATGTTTTATCATCACGAAGTAAAATATTATATTTTGGTTTTAACTGTTTTATTAGAGAATTTTCTAAAATAAGAGCATCTTGTTCATTTTCAGTTAAAATATACTCTAAACTTATACTTTCAGTAAGCATTTTTAAGATTCTATTTGAAAGGTTTGGATTGGGTATTAGAGTTGGAGTAAAACGGAAATAACTCTTAACTCTATTTTTTAAATTTTTTGCTTTTCCTATATATAAAATTTTACCATCTACATTAAAAAATTGATAAATACCACTTAAATTTGGTAAAAATTTTAGTTTTTCTAATAGAGTCATAATTCATAAAAGCCTTCTAAATATTTTAGCTCTTTAAATTTTTAAAATTTATTACTTCTCTTTCTATACTTGAATTTGAATTTAACTCATTTGAGTTAGATTTATCACTTTTAAAACTTACACTATCTTTTAAACTATCAATATCTTGTTTTATTTCACTTATAGTATCTAAATTTGTTTCTCTTTTTATTTCATCTGTAACACTATCTATTTTCTCTTTATATCCGATAGCATTTTGTCTTAACTCCTCGACACCTATCTCTTTATTAATAGATTCTTTTGCATCATTTACAGTATTTTTAAAACTTTTAAAAAATTTTGCTATATTTACAGCTACTTGTGGTAATTTATCAGGACCTAAAAATACAATAGCTACTATTAAAATTAAAATAATTTCAGTAAACCCCATTCCAAACATTAATTTCCTTTAAAATTTTTTCTAATTCTACCATATTATTTAATTATTTAAAAAATTTTGCTATCTCTTCTTTAGCTAAATTTTTATCTGAAATTTTATTTATTTTATCTCTAAAACTACTAGCTTCTCTTAAACCTTTTGAGTAAGTGTGAATATGTTTTCTAAATAAAACAACACCTCTATCTCCATAAAATTCAACCATTTTATCAAAATGCTCTATTACTATTTCTCTTTTTAATTGCTCTGAGATTTCACTTTTTTGATTTCTAATTTGATAAAAAATCCAAGGATTTCCAATTGCACCTCTACCAATCATTAGACCATCAGCATTTGTAAAATCAAGGACTTCATTAGCCCTCTCATAACTATCAATTTCACCATTTGCAATTACAGGGATAGATACAGCTTCTTTAATATCTTTTATGGCTTGATAATCTATTTTATCTCTTTTATATCCATCTTTTTTAGTTCTACCGTGAACTGCAATAAAATCAACTCCACCATCTTCACAAGTTTTAGCAATTTCTACTGGATTTTTATCATCAAAACCAATTCTTATTTTTGCACTAAGATATTTTTTAGTTGAAACTTTTTTCATAACTTTTAGAATTTCATTCAATTTTTTTAAATCTTTAAGTAAAGCACTACCTGAACCGTGATTTATAACTTTTTTAGCAGGACATCCACAATTTAAATCAATTATATCAATTCCATTAATTTTATTTAAAATTTCAATCGCACTTTTAATAATATCTTTATCATTTCCTGCAACTTGTATTGAATATGGAGTCTCATTTGGAGATTTTTCAATCATTTTAAAAGTTTTTTTAGAGTTATATACTAAAGCGTTGGAACTAATCATTTCACTTACAGTTAAATCAGCTCCAAATTTTTTAACGACACTTCTAAATGGTAAATCAGTATAACCAGCAAGAGGGGCTAAAACTAAAAGTTTTTTATTAAAATTCAACAATTAGTTTCCTTAAATTAAATAAAAAGTTCAATTTGAAAATGTTCTCCCGCTTCTTTTAGAGATAGATAAGCTTTTAATTTTAAGAACTCTTTTTCACTAGATAAATCTAATATCTCTTTTGCTTTATCAATCATTTCTAATTGAAGTAAAACATATATATAAGCCTCTTCTGCTTCTTCAAATCTAATAGAGAGTTCTTCAAAGATAGAGATTAAAATATCAGGTTCAAAACTTTTTAATATATTTGCTAAATTAATAAAATCATCTCTATTAAAACTAGCCTTATTTGTAATATCTTTAATTTTTTCAACACTAAATTCAATTGTACTATCTTTATATTTTTCAAATAGAGCATTTGCTATCTCTTTGTCTATTTTACTATTATCAATAAATCTAAATATCTCTTTTTTATCACCATCTTGAATTATTTTAAGATAAGCTTCTTTTACTAATTTTTCATCAAATTCACTAGGATTTTTTAAAATATCAATTGCAAATTTTGGTTCAATTTTTAATCTATTTTTAAAATTTTTTAAATACAGAGGATTATTTTTATTTAACTTTAAATCTTTGATATAGTCACCGTTCTCAATTTTAGTAAATATTTTTACTACACTATTTAACTCTTTTTCTCTACTACTAAAACTTTTATCAATTTGTAAATTTGAGCTTAATATAAAATTTGCAATATTTCTATACTCTTTTGTCTTAAACTCTATATCATAAGTATCTTTGTTTAAAACAATATTTTTTAAAAATTCAATCATACTCTTATAATCAGTTTCATATTTTCTAACTGCTAAATAGTTACTAAATCCATAATATGCCATATGAAAAAATGATGAAATATAAAAAGCAATCATTGGTAAAATAATCCAAATAGCAATAGGTAAATTTAAACTTATGTCAAATATATTTAACTTATAAAACTCACCATTAAAACTATAAATATAAAGTCCAATAAAAACAATAAAAACAAGAGAAAAGAAAGAATATCTTTTTAATTTCATAAATTTCTCCTAAGTGGGATTTTTTTCGTGAATTTCTCTACAAACTATACAATATTTTGCATGAGGTTTAACTTTTAGTCTATGTATTCTAATAGGCTCTTCGCACATTTCACATATTCCATAAGTACCATTTTTTATCTTTTTTATGGCATCTTCAATTTCTGTAAGTTCAGCCTTCTGTTGAATGGATATTGCACTATCTCTTAAATCGTCAATACTTAAAGAGATATAATCGCAATCATCATTAACTTCCATATCCCTTAGTTCATCTAGTTCCTTTAAAACATCATAAATATTCTTTTTAATTTGAATTTGTCTCTCAACCAATAAACCTTTAAAGTAATTTAAATCTGTATTTCTCATTAACTCCCTTTATTTATTATACTTTGAAATATTCCTAAAATGGATTCTACATCATCTATATAATATTTTTTGTTATTAATAGTAATTTTATTACTTTTAGCATTTAATTTTAAAAATAGCCAATCTTCACCAGTTGTTACACAACCATAAATATTAGCGATATTAAAATTACTCTTTTCATTAAAAATTTTAGCCCCTATCATTTGGGCAATACACTGTCCAATCCAAATATCAATTTTTTCCTGTTTGGCTTCAACTATTGTAAATATTGGAGCAATAATTTCACTCTTTATATTTGAAAGGCTTAAAATAAAATCACACTCTCCATTTAATTTTTTTGACTTATCAGCTATAAAATTTTTACCTGAAAATATAGAGATTTTATCTATATTTATATTTTGAAATTCAATTAAAATAGGAGCTATGATAAATTCACTTCTAGCTTTTTCACTTACTAGTGGCATATTAAGACCATATTCCAGAGTTTGATTTAGCCAATCACTTATATTTAATTTTCGGACTTTATCAAAGATATTTTTATATTCTATATCTAATTTAAATTCATCAACTATTTTTTTAATTGTGAATTGTCTATAAGCCATTAACTACCTTTATTTGTGATATGGGTGATTATTTATAATAGATAACCCTCTGAAAATCTGTTCATATAAAACTACTTTAGCAATTTTATGACTAAAAGTTAAATTACTTAGTGAGACTACTTTTTGACATCTATTTAAAAAATTTTTCTCAAATCCATAAGCCCCACCAATAAAAAAATTGATTTGAGAAAAATCTATTAAAAGTTTAGAAAATTCAAAACTATCTAAATTTTTACCTTTTGGGTCTAGGGCTATATTTAAAGAGTTTTGAGTGATATATGGCAAAAGTAAATTTGTATAATATTTTTTTATTTCATCTTTTGAATTTAGAGAATTTAACTCTTTAGAGAAGAGGTTTAAATTCTCCACTTTTGCAAATTTTAAACTCATTTTTATAAATTCATTAATTATATCTTTATAAAATTTATCATCTTTTTTCACAATTGAGATAATTTTTATTTTAACCATTTAATATTACTAATAAGTCACTTACTGTTTTTTTAATAAAATTTCTATCTACTATCATATCTATTAAACCTTGTTCTAATAAAAATTCTGATTTTTGAAACCCTTCTGGAAGTTCAGCTCCAATAGTCTGTTTAATTACTCTAGGTCCTGCAAATCCAATCAATGAATTGGGTTCAGCCATAATAATATCTCCTAACATTGCAAAAGAGGCACTAACTCCTCCCATTGTTGGGTCAGTTAAAATAGAAATAAAAGGTAATCTATTTTCCGATAATTTAGATAAGGCAGCACTTGTTTTTGCCATTTGCATAAGTGAAAATGTTGATTCTTGCATTCTAGCTCCACCACTAGCACTTACAATTACTAATCCACATCTCTGCTCTATTGCTCGATTTACTGCTCTAACTATTTTTTCACCCTCAACTGAACCTAAACTTCCACCCATAAAGTTAAAGTTAAAAATTACAATTTGTGTTTTAATCTCATTTATTTCACATTCTCCAGCAATTGCAGAAGAGAGATAGCCAGATTTTTTTTGTCCATCTTCGATTCTTTTTTTATAACTTTTTTTATCTACAAATTTTAGTGGGTCAATTGGTGCTAAATCTTTGTCATACTCAATAAAAGAGTTTTTATCGCTTAATAAATTTAATCTATGCTCTGCATTAATCCTCATATGAAAATAACATTTAGGACATACATAATTTAATTTTTCTACCTCTTTGTAATACATTAATGATTGACAACCATTACACTTTATCCAATGGTTTGGAGCATCTTTTTTTGAGGCTCTATCTGTTCTAATTCGTTTAAAAAAGTTACCAAAATTCATACATATTTACCTTTTGAGTAAAAATTCTTTTAAGTTATCAAAAATTTCTCTATTTTGTGAAATTAATATTAAATCATCTGATATAAAGTTATTTAAATTTTCAGACATAAAAATTCCTGCTTTTACATCAAAACTTCTAATTTTACCAAAAAATATTACAAAATTTACAGAATTAGCATAAGCCAATGAGAGTGCTAATGCACCAGGACTTCTAAATTTTAATTTTAGTGAAGCTAGTTTTGAAACAATTTTAGCATTTGAATATGAACGCTCAAAAAGTCCTACTCTCGCTTTTTTTGTTACTACTGGATTAAATTTAAGAGTATTTAAAAAACCTTTTTTAAAATCATCTTTTGTTTTTATAAAAATTTCACCATTTGCTAAATTGCAAATTACTCCAACTTCAACTTCATCTTTCTCATTAACTAATGCTACTGAAGTTCCATAATATGGAAAGTTTGAAAGTAAGTTTTCACTTCCGTCAATTGGATCAATTACTATTTTCTGTTTACCCTCTCCAATAACTCCAATCTCTTCAGAGAGTATTTGACCAAAGCTTGAGAGGTGTTTGATAAAAATCTCTTCTGCTTCAATATCAATGCGTGAGCTTTTATCACCTCCAGCACCTACTCCAAAAAACTCAAAATGTGAGGCTTTTAATCCACTATTAATTAAAGTATAAATCTCTAAATTTGCTTTAATTACAGCATCAATAAATTTCATTGTGGAAACAGTTTTTTTGCAATAATTCTAGCTGCATCTCTCCCATCTTTAGCAGCTCTTACGACTAAATCAGCACCTCTATAACAATCTCCTCCAGCATAAACTTTAGGATTAGTTGTTTGATAATTCTCATTTATTTTAACACCATCCCATTTATCTAATTCAATATTATTTTGTTCTAAAAATAGAGGTTTCTCTTGAGAAAATCCTAATGCAGAGATGATAATATCAGCTTGAAGTTTAAATTCACTTCCTTGCATAATTTCCATTTTTTGTCTTCCAGTACTATCTTTTTCACCTAGTTTAGTTCTTAAAAGCTCAATTGCAACAATATTTTTATTTTTATCAGTTACAATCTCTTTTGGACTTACATTAAAAGTAAATTCAACACCCTCTTCAATTGCATTTAAATACTCTTTTTTACTTCCAGGCATATTAGTTTCATCTCTTCTATATATACAAGTGACACTTTTTGCACCCTCTCTCACTGAAGTTCTAACACAATCCATTGCAGTATCTCCACCACCAATAACTACAACATTTTTATCTTTTACACTGACTTCTTTTTTATGTTCTGGATTAAAATTTGCTTTTTGAATATCTTTTAAAAGCTCCATCGCAAGAAAGACACCTTTTGCGTCTTCATTTTTAAGTCCAGCATATTTTCCTTTTGTTGCTCCGATTCCTATGAATACTGCATCAAAATCATTAATTATATCTTTTAATTTTATATCTTTGCCGACTTCTGTGTTTAAATGCAATTTCATTCCAGCTTCAAGTAGCCAATCTACTCTTCTTTGAATTACCTCTTTTTCAAGTTTAAATCCAGGTATTCCATAAGTTAAAAGTCCACCAGCTCTATCATCTCGCTCAAACATTTCAACACCAATTCCACTTCTAAGCAAAAATGTAGCGGTTGAGAGTGATGCTGGTCCACTTCCAATTACAGCTACTTTTTTATCACTCATTTTTGTACTAAATTCAGGTTTTAAACCGTTTTTAAATCCCTCTTCAGATATAAATGTTTCAATTGAACCGATAGTTATCGCACCATATCCATCATTTAGTGTACAACTACCCTCACATAAAACATCTTGAGGACAAACTCTTCCCATAATTTCAGGAAAAGGTGAAGTGTCATTTGAAATCTTAAATGCAAATTCAACATCTTTTTTACTACTCTTTTTTAACCAATGAGGAATAAAATTTCCTAATGGACAAGCATCTAAGCAATAAGGGTCTCCACATTGAACACATCTATCGGCTTGTATTGATGCTCTATTTTTACTAAAAATTTCATAAACTTCATTAAAATCTTTAAGTCTTTTAAATACATCTCTTTTGTTTGGTTCGCTTCTATCATAATTTAAAAAATTTTGCATATTAATCTCCCTCGTATGGGTTTAATGGAACTTTTGTCATATCTTTTGGTTTTACTAACCAAAAATTTCTAACTTCTTCTCTAAAGTTATCTAAAATTTCGGTAGCTTTTAAACTATTCGTTTCACGAATATGCATCTTAAGTAATTTTTTGAGGTAGTGTCTCTCTTCTTCACTATCATCTGTGTCAATTCTCTTTGCTTCAATTAACTCTTGATTCATTCTATCAATATAATCGTGCTCATCATCATATATAAATGCAATACCACCTGTCATACCGGCACCAAAATTAATACCTGTTCTACCTAATATTACAACAATACCACCTGTCATATATTCACAAGCATTGTCTCCAGTTCCCTCAATTATTGCTAAAGCCCCAGAGTTTCTAACTCCAAATCGCTCTCCTACACTTCCTGCAACAAAAAGTTTTCCACCAGTTGCTCCATATAAACAAGTATTACCAGCACAGCTAAATTTTTTATTTTGTTCTTTTGGAGTAATTATAATTTTACCTCCATTCATACCTTTACCAACATAATCATTAGATGCACCAGTTACATAAATTGAGACACCATTTATTAAAAATGCTCCTAGAGATTGTCCAGTTGTTCCATTTAATTTAATTGTAATAGCATTTTCAGGTAAACCTTTATTTCCATAGTACTTAGCAATTTCACCTGAAATACGAGAACCAAAACTTCTATTTAAATTACAGATATTTTTTTGAATTACTATAGAGTTTTTAGGATCTTCTATTACTTCATAAACTTCTGATAAAACCTCTTTTTCAAATTCAGCTTTATCATAAGGTTCATTTGATTCTTGCTGACAAGTGCTAACTCCATCTATTCTTTGAAGAATTGAACTAAAATTAAATTTTTTAGCAAATTCATTATCTATAACTTTCAATAAATCATTTCTTCCAACAATATCTTCTAATCTTTCATAACCTAAAGAAGCTAAAATTTCTCTAATATCTTCAGCTACAAGTGTAAAATAATTTATAATTTTTTCAACTGTACCAGTAAAATGTTCTCTTAATTTTTCTTCTTGTGTTGCAACTCCAACTGTACATTTATTTAAGTGACAAACTCTAAGCATTTTACATCCAAGGATTGCTAAAACACCTGTTCCAAATCCAAAACTTTCAGCTCCTAGCATAGTAGCTTTAACAATATCGAGTCCAGTTTTAAGTCCACCGTCAGTTTGAAGTGATACAGTCTCTCTTAAGTGATTTGCTTTTAGAGCATTGTGTGCTTCAATTAATCCAAGTTCCCACGGGTTTCCTGCAAATTTAATTGAGCTAAGTGGAGCGGCTCCTGTACCACCGTCAGCTCCAGAGATTATAATTCTATCTGCATAAGCTTTTGCAACTCCTGCTGCAATTGTTCCAACACCTGCGGTTGAGACCAGTTTTACTGTAACTTTTGCAATAGGATTAACTTGTTTTAAATCGAAAATCAATTGTGCTAAATCTTCAATCGAGTATATATCGTGATGTGGAGGAGGTGAAATTAGAGTAACACCAGCAATTGTATATCTAAGTGATGCGATAAGTGACGATACTTTGTGTCCTGGAAGTTGACCACCTTCACCTGGTTTTGCACCTTGTGCTACTTTAATTTGAAGTTCTGTTGCACTTACTAAATATGCTGGAGTTACTCCAAATCTTCCTGATGCAACTTGCTTTATTTTTGAGTTTTTTTCTGTTTTAAATCTAGTTGGGTCTTCTCCACCTTCACCTGAATTTGAAGAACCACCAATTCTATTCATAGCTACTGCAATTGCTTCGTGGGCTTCTGGTGAAATTGAACCAAGACTCATAGCCGCAGCTGCAAATCTTTTAAAAATTTCCTCTTTAGGTTCAACTTGAGTTATATTGATACTTTTTTTATCTGATTTAAACTCAAGAAAATCTCTAATGACTCTTAAACCTCTACCATTTATTCTATTTTTATATGTTAAATAATCTTCTCTTTTTCCACTTTCACAAAATTGATGTAAATCATTTATAACTTTTGGACCGTAATCGTGATATTCTGAATTTTCAACATAATTATAAAATCCGCCAATATCAACTTTTAATAGCCTATGTGAGTGTGAATCCAAAAATGCTTTACGATGATATTTAGTAAGTCTCTCTTCAATATCATTAAATGTCAAACCACCTAAAAGTGAGTACGAACTTTTAAAACAACTGTGAGAAATTTCATCAGATAATCCAATTACATCAAAAAGAGCTGAATTTCTGTATGATGCAAGAGTTGCAATTCCCATTTTTGACATAATTTTTAAAATACCTGCATTAATGCCTTTTTGTATATTTTTAAGTCTAATTCTAAGTGCATTTTGTGAAAGATACTCTCTTTCTGTCATTTTTACTACGGTTGAATAAATCATATATGGATATATTGCATTGACTCCATATCCTAAAAGAACTGCGGCTGAATGAGGGTCATAAACTTCACCTGTAATTGCAATTGTAGAGACTAAATGCCTTACTTTCTCATCAAGTAGTTTTTGATTTAATCTTCCTATTAACATCGCCATTGGAATTGCTTTATATTCATCTCCAACTGCTCTATCATCTAAAAATACGAGTCTAACTCCATCTTTTTTAACAGAAGTAGTAATTCCCTCTACTAAAATTTCTAAACTCTCTTGTAAATTATTTTTAAAAACAGAGCTAAAAATTCTATTTTTATAATATTCTTTATATCTAGGTTTTGTGCTATCTCCAAAAGATAAAAGAACATCAACTTTCTCTTTCATTAAAATTGGAGAAACCGATTTTAACCTCTTTGAGTGGTCTGGGTTCTCATCAATAATATTGTGAATTTCACTAAAACCTGTATTTAAACTCATTACAACTTTTTCACGATATGGGTCAATTGGAGGATTTGTAACTTGAGCAAATTTCTGTTTAAAAAAGTCTGTAAAGTTTCTTTGAACTTCTGAAAAAGCAGCAAGAGGAGTATCATCACCCATTGAACCAACTGGCTCTTTTGCCTCTTTGCTCATAGGATCAATTACTTGTTCCATTATTTCGTGAGTAATATTAAAGTATCTCTGTTTACTCTCTAAATCTTCAAATTTATATTCTGATATATCTGTGAAGGTTGTGCCAACATGTTCTTGAAGATAAACCATATTCTCATTTAACCATTTTTCATAAGGTTGAGAATTTTTAAGATATTCATTAATATCATTATCTTTTAAAATTTTTCCAAATTTTAAATCAAGTCCAATCATTTGACCACTTTGAAGTCTTCCTCTCTCAACTATTGATTCCTCTGGTGTATCTAAAACTCCATATTCACTTGAAATTAGTAATCTATCATCTTTTGTAATTATATATTTTGATGGTCTAAGTCCATTTCTATCAATGATACAGCCGATATATCTTCCATCTGTAATAGATACAGCTGCTGGCCCATCCCAAGCTTCGAAACAAGTTGAAGTATACTCATAAAAGGCTCTAATTTTACTATCCATATGAGGTGAATTTTGCCAAGGTGCTGGAACTAAACTTCTAGCAGATTTAAAAAAGTCTGCTCCATTTGTAATTAAAAATTCCATAAAGTTATCTAAACTTGCACTATCACTTGAACCTATTTGAAGTATTGGTAAAATTCTATTAATTTCCTCTTTTGTAAATACTTCACTCTCAATAGCTTCACTTTTAACTGAAACATTAAATCTATTTGCTTCAATTGAGTTAATTTCACCATTATGGGCAATTGTTCTAAAAGGTTGAGCTAATTTCCATTGAGGCAGAGTATTTGTAGAGAATCTTTGATGAAATAGACAAAAGCTAATTTCAAAATCTTTTTCTCCTAAATCTACATAAAACTCTTTAATATGAGTTGGCATAACCAACCCTTTATAAGAGATTACTTGAGATGAAAATGATGGAATATAAAAATTTTCTTCATCTCTTAGGGTATGTTCAATCTCTTTTCTAGTCAAATATAGAAGTGCTTCAAATCTTTTTGTAGCGATTAAAGAGTTTGGAACTATAAAAATTTGTAGCATTTTAGGCAGACTTTTTAGTGCAAATTCACCTAATGCTGAAGTTCTAAGAGGAACTTTTCTCTCTAAAATTATTTTTAGATCATTTTTTTCACATAACTCTTCTATAACTTCGATATGTTTTTCATTATCTAAAAAAACCATACCAACAGCAAACATATCAGGAAGTTCAACATTTTTTTCTAATGCAACTCTTCTCATAAATTTTTTTGGCATAGATAGAAGTAAACCACTTCCATCCCCACTCTTACCATCAGCTGCAATTGCACCTCTATGCATCATTCGCTCTAATGCTACTATTGCATCTTCAAGATTATCGTGTGATGGTATATTTTTAATACTTGCTAAAAGTCCAAAACCACAATTATCACGAAAATTTGTAAGTAAGTCCATACACTTCCTTATCTTTAAAATTCAGTTAAAATTTTTTTGGAATAATATCTTATTTTTTGTTAATAAATAATAAACTGGTTAATTTATTATTTATTTTAATCTTTAATCCAAAATCCATAACCTCGTTTAATTGTGGTGGGATTATTAATATATTCTTTAGTTATATTATCGTGAGTCCAAACACTTTTATAATTTTCGTTTAGAGTTATATCAGCTCCAGTTCCGACTAAATTCCAACCACTATTTAAAATATTTGAATTAAATTCATAACTTTTATTTAAATCATAATCATTAAAATGAATGAAAATATCAAAATTATAGTGAATCCACATTCCTTCATTTGGTTTTAGTGTTTTAGGATTTTTTATCCATCTATTATTTTGAAATTTATAAGCTAAGCTGTTAGTCCAAAAAGTTTCTGTAACATTAATTTCACTATTAATTGGTGAAGATATTAGTGACCATCCACTTTTTAATTCAAAATAATTATCTTTATAAATAGTATTTAAAGCTTTTGTTTCACTTGTTGGTATAAATTCATACTCAAGCTCTTTTATCATCTCCTCTTCAATAGCATCTCTTATAATTTTTGCTTTTCCTAAAAGAAGTTTAATAGTTCTTTTACCATCAAAGTATTGTTTCTCTTCA
>JADGEE010000135.1 GCA_016744535.1 Campylobacteraceae bacterium | reverse complement strand
ATCTCATATTTACTTGCTACCTCATTTAATGTTTTTTCACCTTCTAAAACTTCTAAAACTAATTTTGATTTAAAATCTGCACTATATGTCTTTCTCTTTATACTCATTTTTTTATCCCTACATTTTGTATTTTATTCTAACATTTGGAATAAGAATACTCAATTAATTAGTTTGATTTTCTATGGATATTATATCCATTTTATTCCCTTTATTTTCGTAAAATAATTTCTCAAAATTTAAACTAAATTTATTATATTAAATTAAAATGATTTTTTTGTGAAATTTAAAAAACTTATAGAAAAAATGGTCTTTTATCCTTTAACAGTTATGAATAAATTGAAAAATTTATTTTTTATTTTAATTTGCTGGGTTTTATTAACCATACGAACTAAAGAGCGTTTTAAGATTTATAATTTATCTACTATAATTTTAAAATTAGCACCCTCTAATTCATTATCTTTTGAATAAATACTTTCAACTTCAATTTTGCCACCAATTTTATCAATAATAGTTTTAATTATATATAATCCTATTCCTGTACCCTTAACCTTTTTGGTTGTAAAATTTGGCTCAAAAATATTCGGTAAAACTTCATCTGCAATACCACCAGCATTATCTTTAATTGATATTGTAGCTTTAGTCTCTGTTGAGGATACACTAATTTTTATTTTTTTATTTTTAATAGAGTTATCGCTAAAAGCATCTTTTGAATTGTTAATAATATTTAAAATAATATGTTTAAATTCGTTATAATAAGCCTCTATTTTAATATCCATATTTCCATTTAATTCTATATTAATTCTCTCTTTATTAAATTCATCTTTAACTAAAGTTAATACAGAATTAATTACATCTTTTATACTAAAAGTATCTATCTTTTTATCAACTCTAAAAAAATTTCTAAATTCATCTAGTGTAGAGTTTAAATGGTGTACTTGTTCTTTTATCTTTTTAGAAATATTATTACAATAATTTTCATTTATTTTATGCTTAAAATCTGATGAAATTCCAAAAGAGAGCATATCTATTGATGTGAGTGGTTGTCTCCATTGATGTGCTACTGCATCAATAATTTCACCCATCATTGCATATTTTGATTGTTGGAGCATAATTTTATCTTTCTCTCTTAACTCTTCAACTTTTTCATCAACTTTTTTTTCTAAATTTTTATTTATCTCTTCAAGAGATTTTGTTAGTCTCTCATTTACTATTTTAATGGAAGCTTTAGATACTATCTTTAATAACTCCTTTAAATTAAGAGGTTTTGAGACATATCCATCAACTTTCAATTTTATAGACTTTTGAAGATAGCTAATTTCTGTAAAAGCAGTTGTAATAATAATAGGTATATCACTACTTTTTCTAATCTCTTCAATCATATCAAGACCATTTAATTTTGGCATTTGAATGTCAGTAATTATAATATCTATACTATTTTCTTGAAATTTTTTTAATCCATCTTTCCCGTCAACTGCCACTATGAAACTTTTAAAGAAATCTCTATTGCTTAGTGTCATCTCTTCGCGAATCTCTTCTTCATCTTCTACATATAAAATATTTAAACTCTTTAATATATCAAAATTGATATCATCCATCTCTTTCCCTTACATTTACAAAATATTAAAAATATATTTTGAAATAAATCTTAAGATAATATAATAAATTTATTATAAAAGTTAGATTAATATTAAAATATTTATTAAAATTAATTCTATCAATTCTATATTAAATCCTAAAATATCTCCATTAATAAAATTAATTCTCTTTTTTAAAATTTTTATTATTAAAATAGTAAAAAAAATAGTAGCAAATAAAAGCATTATTAAGATACTTAAATCAATAAATATTAATAATAATAGAGAGTATAAAAGTATAGAAAATATAAAAAATTTAATAGTTAAATTCTTTTGTAATTTTAGTGCAAAAATACTTTTATTATGAAGTTTAAAAAAATAAAATATATAAAAAATAGAGAATCTACTTAAAGTAAAAGCTACTAAAATTTTAAAAATATTTTCTGAATTTAAAAGATAGACAATAGAAGCTATTTTTAAAATTAAAAACAGAATAATTGCAATCACTCCAATCGCTCCAACTGTTGGCTCTTTCATAATTTTATATATATCTTTATTAGAAAGAGATGCGTAATATCCATCAACTACATCAACAATTGCCTCTAAGTGTAAAAAACCATATAAAAATAGATAAAAAATTGCACTTAATAGTGAAGCGTAATAAATATTAAAAAAATTTGATAAAAATAAAAAAATAATTAAAGTTAAAATTCCAATTATAAATCCTACAAAAGGGATAAAAAAAAGTGTTGATTTATATATAAGAGGACTCTCTCTAAACACTTTTAATTTAATTGGTAAAATAGAGAAGTAACTAAATGCAAGTAAAAAACCAAAAATTATATTCCTCATTTTAATCGGTTTTCCAATCCGCAAATTATTTGATAGACTTCATTTGATTCTTTTGCAATAATTTGTCCAATAATTCCTGATAAATCTATAAAATTTCTGGAAAGTTTATTAATTGGTATAACACCACTTGAGACATCATTTAAAATAAAAATTATATCTTTATCAATTTTTATAATCTCTTTTACCTCTTTTATAATTTCCTCTTTAGTAGCTTTAAGCTCTAATTTATTAAATAACCATATACTTAAACAATCAATTAAAAAAACTCCACTATTTTTATCAAAAGTTTGTTTTAAATTAACTCCCTCTTCAATTGTAATAAAATTATCTTCTCTTTGGATTTTATGATTATCAATTCGCTCTTGCATACCACTATCGTTGTAATTATTTAAATATGTTGCTATGTAAATTGGTTTTTTTTGACTACTAAGTGATAAAGCTTTTTTAATAGCTAAAGCACTTTTTCCACTTTTTTGACCACCTATATACAAAATTTTCAAAATACTTCCTAATAAATTTATTTTTAATTTTTAATTAATTTCAATTTTGTAACCAAAGATAATTATAAATTATGATTTTAGTTTAAGTTTATTTTATTGTGATAAGATAGTGAACATATTGCGCAATATGTTCACTAAAAAATAATTATACAATAAGGGTGTTTAAATTATGGATATTATCAGAGGATTAATAAAAAATTGGGTTTCATCAAAAAAAGGTACGTATCAACTAACAGCTACAAAAGCAAATGCTGGTGATATAGCATATGGAGGAGGACTCTATTTTGCTGAAGAAAGTAAAAAAAATTCAAAATCAGAGTGTGAAGGTAGTATGTTTGAAGACCCAAATTGTTGGGATGATGCAGCTGCAACACTATTAAATCAATCTCAAGTTATAGCAGATTTTTTTCCAGGTTCTCAATCTCCAGAAGAATTATCAGAACAGTTTCCAGTATATGTAGAAGAGATAAATATAAATCCATTTTTTAACTTGCAAAAAACAGATAGTCAAAAAATGAATTATGAGAGTGAAAATTATGATGTATTTATAGATGCTGTAGGAACAGTAATAACAGATATGATGAATACAATGATTGGTGCTTCTCAAGGAGTTGTTGATGTAGGTGCTATTAAAGATAGCATTACAAATATGGCTAAATCTCTTGTAAATACAGAATCATCATCTAGTGAAAATTCAACATTTACACAAAACAGTATAACAAAAATTTCAAGTGCTACAGCTAAGCCAGAAATATATTATTATCTAACATATACATATCTAAAACTTACTTATGAGAGTGATGGTAAAAGTGAAGTAACCACTCAAGAATTTGTGATACAAGTGACAGAGTTTAAACTAAATACTACTTTAATGGTAGAGTATGCAGATGAATTAGATAAATTAGTAGAGGAAGACATAGGCGGTTGGATTGAGAATAATACTTCTCCTACTGGTCAAAAAGAACTTTGTTATACAAAGAAAAAATAACATAAGAGAGTAGATATATCTACTCTTGTTAAATTAATTATAAAAATATAAAAAAGGATATTTTAATTATGAAAATAATGAAAAATATATTAGAAAAATGGATTAAAAATAGTTATATAAAAAAAAATAAACTAGATAGTAATCTATACGGATATTCCAAAGCAATGGAACCAGAAAAGATAAATCCATTTAAAGAAAATGGTAATAATAGTATATTAATAAATCCGAATCTATTACCAACTTTATTAGCTATGCTTTTAAGAGAATCTCAAAATAGAACAGGATTTTTACCATCTGATGTATCTCCTTCTGCACTTGGCGATAGTTTTGAAGCTTATATCAAAGATATAAATGCTAATCCTTTTTTTAATATTGAAGCAACAAATGCAAAAAATTTTACATTTAATGGTAACTATACAGAAGTTGTTGATAAAGCAGTAAACTTTACAATAGATTCATTAAACACATTTGGTTATAACGAAGTTACTCCTGAATATATAAAATCAGATATTGAAAGCTTAGCTTGTTCTTTAGTAAGTGCAACTGAAGATAACATAGAAAAGGTTCTATTTGTACAAAATTTTACTAGTATAGATAATGATTTAAATTACTATATATCTTATGGAACATTTTACACATCTTATGACTTAGAAGGTGCAATAGGGATTACTAAAGATAGTGATATTAACTTAAATGCTATCTCTTTTAAATTAAATAATACTCTAACTTCAAATAATATAGAAACTTTAGGTGA
Source organism: Campylobacteraceae bacterium (assembly GCA_016744535.1). Lineage (GTDB taxonomy): Bacteria > Campylobacterota > Campylobacteria > Campylobacterales > BB28 > BB28. The sequence goes on along the minus strand of JADGEE010000135.1, from coordinate 1,245 downwards.
AAATTTTGATTTAATTAGTATTGAAAACTTTATGAAGTCTCTTAATTCTAAGGAAGGTATTAAAAGACCTTGTTTCTTAAAAAAGTAATTAAAATTTAATAAGACAAAATAACTATTAAATTAGTTATTTTGTCTTATGAATTATTATATATTATAAAGGAGTACTTTAATATGAGTATATGTAAACAAGCAAGAAAAAATTTACTAATGAAAAAAATAACTAAAAAAGATATTAATCGTACTTCTAAAAGTTCAGATTACTCATACTCTGCTGCTATGAGTAATAGCTATGGTAGTAAAAGTAATAAATCTAATGACTTATTTAGCAATCCTGAAAAATTTCCTGATGCGGTAACTACACTTCTTGGATTTGCTCAAAGTGAAACAGATTTTTACCCAGGAAATTCAATTTCAATATCACCAAATGCATTAGATGAATATATAGAAACAGTTCTTGATATGCCATACTTTGAGTATATACAGACATATAGTGAAAATAAAGATTATAATAAAGATGACTATTTTCAATTTGCTTATGATTTGGCAGATTTTGTTTATGATACATTAGCAAGTAATGGTATTTATATTGATGAAAATCAATTAACTAATAATTTAATTGATATGGGGAAAGCCGTTTTATATTCATCTGGAGATGCTTCATCTGAAGGATATTTTATAGAGAATATTTTACATTTTTATGGAAGTCATTCAGATCCACAGTGTAAATATTTTATAGCTGATACAAGATTACACTTAGTAAATAAAGATGGTAAAAATGAGGTAGATCATCAATGTTATCAAGTTAGTATTACAGAGATAAGTGTAAGAAGGGATTTAATGATTGAAGATGAAAATGAGTTAAATAAACTCATAGAATCTGATGTAAATGAGTGGATAAATAGTATGACTTCACCTAGTGGAAATAGACAAGTTTGTTTTGCTGATAAGCTTAAAAATAGAAAAAAAAGTTAAAAAAATATTTAAATTTTTTTAACTTTTTTTTAATAACAAACTTATCTCAAAAATAAATTTAGATAAAAAATAGTAAAATAAATAATGGTACTGATTAAATAGTATATTAACCTCTAATATTAAGATTTTGAATGAGCTTTTGATTTTCTAATAAGATTAAGATATTTTATCTATATTTGGTAATTTAAGTTCAAAATTTAAAAGTTCTTCAGCAGTTCTTTTTTTTGAAATATGATAAAAATAAAACTTTCTTCCACTCTTAGTAACTACTAC
>JADGEE010000029.1 GCA_016744535.1 Campylobacteraceae bacterium | reverse complement strand
ATATTATTGATTTAAGAAAAATTAATAATATATATAATATAGAAAATATTTTTGATAATTATGCGGATAAAGTTGGACATTTGCCTTTTAGTAATGAGTTTTATGCGGTTATGGCTTTAGAGATAATTAGAAAAATTCAAGCTTATAAATTTAATCCATTTAAAGTGATTGCTGTTGATTGTGATAATACTCTTTGGGGTGGAGTTGTTGGAGAAGATGGAGTTAATGGGATTAAAATTGATAGTGGATTTATAGAACTTCAAGAGTTTTTAATTCAAAAACATAACGAGGGATTTTTAATTGTAATTAATAGTAAAAATAATTTAAATGATATTTTAGAAGTTTTTGAAAAGAGAGATATGCCTCTTAAAAAAGAGCATATTATAAATTTTAAAGTTAATTGGCAAAGCAAATCACAAAATTTAAAAGAGATGGCAAAAGAGTTAAATTTAGGAATTAATAGTTTTATTTTTTTAGATGATTCTAAAGTTGAAATCAGTGAAGTTATGCAAAATTCACCTGAAGTTTTAGCTATTAATTTACCTGAAAGTAGTCTTGAATTTAAACCATTTTTAGAACACATTTGGGCATTTGATAAGTTAAAAATTACAAGTGAAGATAAAAATAGAACAAAAATGTATCAAGCACAACTTAAAAGAGATGAAGCAAAACAGAATTACTCATATTCAATAGAAGATTTTTTAAAAACTCTTGATTTAAAACTATATTTTAGTGAAGCTAAAACAGAAGATATTGCCAGAGTTTCGCAATTAACACAGCGAACAAACCAATTTAATTTAAGCACAATTAGACGAAGTGAGAAAGAGATAAGAGAGATAATAGATTCTAAAACTAGAGAGTGTTTTGTAATTTTTGTTGAAGATAAATTTGGAGATTATGGATTAGTTGGAGTTGTAATAGTTGATTTAAGTGAATATTTATTTATAGATACTTTTTTACTTAGTTGTAGGGTTTTAGGTAGAGGAGTTGAAGAGGGAATAATTTATATTTTAAGTAAAAAAAACTTACCAATGAAAACAAAATTTATAAGAACTAAAAAGAATCAGCCATTTTTAGATTTTATAGAGCGTTCTAATTGGAAATTAATTAATAATATTTATGAGATAGACGCTATTGAAAAACAAAAATATTTAAATATAATTTACGATAGGGTAAAAAAAGAGAACGCAACTCCTTTAGTTTGTACACCAGTTCAAATTTTAACAGATAATAAAAATATAAAAACTAAAAATTTTAATTGGAATATAGAAACTAGAGATAATTTAGAGCATATAAATTATTACAAACCTCTACTTATACCAAATGCGTCAGATTTAATTAAAAAAAAGAAAACCAAAAGAGCAGATAAAAATCAAGTAAAAGCTAAAAATTCAAATCAAGAAAAATTGGTTAAAATTTTCAGAGAAATTTTAAATATTGATAGTGTTGGAATTTATGAAAACTTTTTTGAAATAGGCGGACATAGTTTAAGGGCGACTCAAATTATTGCAAAAGTCTATAAATCTTTTGGAGTTGAGATAAATTTAAGAGAGTTTTTTGAAAACCCTACAATAAAAACGCTTGATAAATTAATAGAAAAAAGTGTTAAAGTTGAATTCAAGCATATCAAAAAATTACCAAAATCAGAGTTTTACGATGTTTCAAACTCTCAAAATAGACTCTGGATTTTAGATAAACTTCAAAAATTACCTCTTTATAATATGATAGGTATTTATGAAATTAAAGGAGATTTAAACATAAATGCCTTGGAAAAATCATTTAATGATTTAATCAAAAGACACGAAATATTAAGAACTAATTTTATTTCAATTGATTCAATTATTAAACAGAAAATTCATAAATATTTAAATTTAAATTTAAATATTTATGAGTTAAAAAATGAAAGTGAATTAAGTAAATATATTAAAATAATTACAAATAAAATATTTAATTTAGAGAGTGATATTTTAATCCAAGGGACACTATTAAAATTAACTGATAAATCTATTTTTATCTTAAATATGCACCATATTATAAGTGATGGTTTCTCTATGAAAATTCTTTTAAGTGAACTTGGAGAGTTTTATGAAGCAAATTTAAATAATAAAAATATTCATAAAGAGCCACTAAAATTTCACTATAAAGATTTTGTAGCTTGGCAAAACAGAACTATTAAGAAAAATAGAGAGTTTTGGTTAAATATGTTTAAAGATGAGATTCCCATTTTAAATTTACCAACAAAAAAGAGAGATAAAATTCAAACATTTGATGGGGAACATCTAAAATTTAAATTAAATATAAATTATGAATTAAAAGATATTACACTCTTTACTTTTTTAGTAGCTATCATAAAAGTGATTTTATATAAATATACAAATCAGGAAGATAGCATAATTGGAACGGTTGAGGCTGGACGAACTCACGCAGATTTAGAGAATCAAATTGGTTTCTTTGCAAATACTTTGGCACTTAGAAATAAAATTAATTCAGATGAGAGTTTTGATGAATTTTTAAAGCGATTAAGAGATGAATTAAATAATATTTTTAACCATAAAAATTACCCATTTGATAAGTTAGTAGATGAGTTAAATTTAAATAGAGATTTAAGTCGTAATCCTCTGTTTGATGTGATGATAGTTTTACAAAATAATGAGAATATTAAAAAAGATAATTTTAGTAATTTAGATATTAGTGAGTATAAATTTGATTTAAATTATAGTAAATTTGATTTATCTTTTATCTTTATTCCAAATAGAGATAACTTAGCTTTAGATATAGAGTATAACTCAAACTTATTTGATGAGTCTCAAATTAATAATTTAAAACTTCACATAGAAGAGTTATTAACTAATTTAGAGCCAAATAAAAAGATAAGCGAGTTAAATATTTTAACTAAAAGTGAAAAAAATAAGCTTTTAAGTAAAAATTTAAAACTATTTAATAATGAAAATATTATAACAAGATTTGAGAGACAAGCTAAAACATTTCCAAATAATATAGCAATTATTTCAGATAAAAATTACACTTTTAGAGAAGTTAATGAGAGAGCAAATATTATCGCAAATTCAATAAAAGATAAAATTTCTAAAGATGAAATTATTGCAGTTAAAAGCATTTCTAGTGAATTTAAAGTTTTTGCAATGTTGGCAATTTTTAAATTAAATGCGGTATATCTTCCAATTGATGAGAAGTATCCAAAAGACAGGATAGAGTATATTTTAAAAGATTCTAATGCTAAATATATTTTAAATGAATTAGATAGTTTTAATGAGAGTTTAACTCATAATTTAAATTTAGATATAGACTCTTTTGCATATTTGATTTATACATCAGGAAGCACTGGAGTTCCAAAGGGTGTTTTAGTTAAACACAATTCGCTTAAAAATTTAATTAATTGGTATATAGATGAGTTTCAAATTAATAATAGCTCTATAATATTATTGATGATTTCATTTGCTTTTGATGCCTCTATTAAAAATATTTTAGCTCCTTTAATAGTTGGTGGTAAATTAGTTTTATCAAATGAGATTCACTACAACCCAAAAGCGTTAATTAAATTAATTAAAGATAATAGAGTTAATTTAATAAATACAACTCCTAGTGCATTTAAGCCTATTTTAGAGGAAAATACTCAAAACTTAGATTCATTAAAATATATACTCTTTGGAGCAGAAAAGTTAAATTTAAAAATTGATTTAAATGCTAAAATTTATAATCTCTATGGACCAACAGAGTGTTGTGATATTTCAACTTGTTATGAGACTAAAGATTTAAATTATACTCCAATTGGAAAAGCGATACCAAATGTAAATATTTATATTTTAGATAGAGATTTACATTTAGTACCTCAAAATATAGTAGGTGAGATTTATATTGGAGGTATTGGAGTAAGTGAGTATTTACAAGATGAATTAAATCAAAATTTAATAAATCATCTAAGCTTTGGCAAAATATATAAAAGTGGTGATTTAGGAAAATATCTACAAGATGATAATATTGAATTTATCGGGAGAAGTGATGAACAAATAAAGATTAGAGGCTTTAGAATTGAGATTAAAGAGATAGAAAAAGCCTTAAGAAGGTTAAATTTAGAAGCTATTGTTTTAGCAAAAGAGATAAATTCAAATTTAGAATTAATTGCTTATATTAAAGGTAAATTTGATTTAGAAGAGATAAAAGATTATCTATCTAAAAAATTAGCTTATTTTATGATTCCATCATTTTTTATTAAAATTGATTCAATTCCTTTAACACCTCACGGTAAAATAGATAAAAATGCTTTAGTTTTACCAAATAATATAAATTTAGAAAGAGAATTTATAGCCCCTAAAACAGAAATAGAAAAAGAGTATATTAAAATTTTTGAGGATATTTTAAATATAAAAGTAAGCCTAAATGACAACTTTTTTGAGATAGGTGGGAATAGCATAAAAGCTGTGGCTGTTGCAAACAGACTAAATATAAATTTATCACAATTATATGAGAATCCAACTATAAAAGAGTTAATAAATAGAGTTAATATAAATTCTTTTATGATTGCTTTAAATGAAGAATCTAAAAATAAAATTTTTTGTATGCCAACAATTACAACAAATAGCTTAGCTTATATAAAATTAGCAATGCAAATTGAGAATTTTTCTCTCTTTGGATTTGAATTTAGTAGTAATTTAAATAGATATGTAGAGGAGATAATAAAATTCCAAAAAGATAATATTAGACTTTTAGGTTACTCTATTGGTGGGGTTTTAGCTTTTGAAGTAGCTAAACTTTTAGAATCTCAAGGCTTTAGTGTAAAAGAGATAATTTTAATTGATTCATTTATAAGAATTGAGCCTATTAGTGAAATAGAAGAAATAAATTTAATTGAATTTTATGCAAAAGAGTTTTTAATTAAAAATTCTATGAAAGAGTATTTGCATAAATTCAATAAAATAATTGAAGGTAAAATCAAAGCTAAAATAACTCTAATAAAATCTCCAAATAGTTTAAATAATGAGAAAGTTAATCAAAATTGGAATAAATTTTGTGATGAATTTAGAGTAATTACAGGAGTTGGAAAACATTTAGAGATGTTAGATAAAGAGGAAAACTTTAAAATAATCAAAGATATTTTTAAATAATTTCAAAAAAGTATTAAAATTTTTTTATTTATGTCGATATGATATTTGTATCTATTTTAAAAAGGATACTTTGATTGTGAGTAAGGTTTCAACTACACTCAAATCGGCATTAAAGAAAAATTATCAAGGAAGGTAAAGGACTAATAAACCCTCTTGATATTTTTCAGATTTAAGATTGTATAGACTTTTGTATAGTACAATAAAGTCATACCCGTTTATTGTACAAAAAAAATACAAAAGTTTATCTGAAAACTCTCCATCTCTTTCTAATTTCCCAAATAAGCATATATTTTATATAAAAAAATTTATTTTGTAAGGTTATTAATTTATGGGTGATTTAATATCTAAAATAACAAAAGAGATAAAATATACTAAGGAGTAGGGTATGTATAATTATTACAGTTATAGAGATTATTTTTGTGGTTTCGTTTGTATAGTACTTATATAATTTCACATAATATTTAAAACCATTATTTTATTTTTTTGCTTCATTATCTCTATTATCTATAATATTTTTTATATTTTCTAACTCTTTTTTTATTATATTTAAATATTGTTTTGGAGCATATTCAAAAAGCTTTATTATATTTTGTATCTCTTGTTCATCATTATATTTTTTAATATTTAAAGTTAAATAAACTATATTCTCATTTTGTAAACTATTTTTTTGAGTTTTTTTACCTAAACCAAATAATAACCAATCTAATGAAATTTTTTCATTTAATGAAATATCAATGAGAATTTTAAATGGAATAGTATTTCTACTCTGCCAAGTACTTATGGTGTTTTTATTTACACTTATTGTTTTTACTAAAGTTGAACTATTAGATATTATATAATGTTCTTTCAATCTTGTTAAAATATCTTCAATATTTACCAATGTACTCCTTTTGCAAACTTATTTTTTAAATAACTTTATTTTAGTCTCATTTTGAGATAAAATTAACACATTTGTAGATTCAAAACCCAAATTTTAGCAGATTTAATATAAATAAAAAGTTTATTGATAAACACTATGATCTGTTTTTAGAATATGCCAATACTCAAATAGAGTTATTAAAATATGCTTATTCTGTTCCTCTTAAAAAGTTAAAAATATTCACTAAATTAAACTTTAAACAAACACAATTTTTTATAGAATAAATTTTAATAATTTATCTATTTTTTATATAAAGAAAAAAGGAAAAAAGTAAAAGTAATGATATTGGTAATACAATCGCAAATTCAGGCAATATAACGCCACTTATAGAGAGTTTAGAGAGAGAGAATAGAACTCCCCAAATACTTAAAGTTATAAAGATAGAACTAGATGTAAAAAAGAGTATATTAAAAAATCTATACGAAATTGGAGTGAAATAAAATATTATTATTAAAACAATTGGCGAAAAGAGTGGAAAGATAGTAATAGAGAGTAGTATTGCTTTAATTTTATTGATATTTATGTTTTGAGTATTTAGAAGTTTCATAGCATCAATTGCATCAATAATCGAAAAACTAGCTTTTGCTTCATAAACATTATCTATAATTTTTGGTTTAAACCCATCTAAAATATAGAAATTTCTCTTTTTCTGAACTTCTATTTTAGAGTCAATAGTAATATCTTGAGGTTTATTAATAACAATAGCATCTTCAATTTTCCATCTATTATTTAAAAAGATTGCCTCTTTTGCTTTTATAATTTTAATTAAATCGTTATCTTTTGTAACAAAAATTTTAACATCTTCTGCTTTCTTTAAAACTGGATAGAGTCTTCCAAAATAGATATAAGTATCATAATATTTTAAAAATAGATCGCTTTTTGTATTTAGCGTGTATTGACCCTTTAAAATAGACTTCGCCCTCTCTTTTGAGTAAGCAAATTCTGTAAAATTTAGTAAAATATAAAATATAGTAATCACAAGTGAAGTTAAAAAAAGTGGTCTTAATATATCTCTTTTAGAGTAACCAAGAGAATAAAAAGAGACAAGTTGATTCGTTTTTACTAAAATAATTTTTATAATAATAAAAGCTAAAATTACTGATAAAACAATTGTAAAATTTAGTGCATAGAGAGAATTATAAAATAGATACAATATTTTAATATTAGCAGATTCAGGTAACCTTTTAAAATTTTGCATAAAATCAATACCGATAAAAAATAACTCAAGTGAAACTAAAACTATAAAAAAATATTTTAAATATAAAAGGATTAAGTATTTACTTGCTAATTTCATTTTTATATTTTAATTAAATTTTTTAAATATTCATATAAAATCACTATAAAAAAGATTGTTGATGCTACTGCTATTATACTTGCACCTGAAGTTATATTAAAATTATATGATAAATAGAGTCCAATTAGTGTAAAGATAGAACCTAAAATTGAAGATATAATCATCATTTTAAAGAGAGATTTTGTAAGTTTTTCTGCAATATAAACTGGAATTGTTAAGAGTGCAATCACTAAGATAAGTCCAACAACTTGAATAGTCATAACAACAGTTTGAGCAATCATAACTAATAGCAGAGTATACAAAAATTTAACAGGGACTCCTCGTAATATTGCAAATTCTCTATCATAAGACATTGCTAAAAACTCTTTATAAAAATATTTTATTATTAAAAATATTAAAATATTAAAACTAGCAATTATATATATGTCACTTTTAGGAACACTTAAAATTGAGCCAAATAAGTAACTCATTAAATTAGCACTGTATCCATCAGTTAAATCTATAAAAATTATCCCTATTGCCATACCTAAAGCCCAAAAAACTGCAATTATAGTATCACTTCTACTTGAATCTTTGAGTGTTATTAGTGCTATTGAAATTGCTATAAATATAGAAAATAATGTTGCACCTAACATTGGAGAAAAGCCAAAGAACATAGCTATTCCAATACCACCATACGCACTATGTGCAATTCCTCCACTAATCAAAACCATTCTATTAATTACAACAAGTGTACCAATTACACCACACGCAATGCTAACTAAAATTCCTGCTAAAATAGCATTTTGCATAAATTCAAAACTTAAGGCTTCTAACATCTACTCAACTCTTCTATCTCTAACTCTATTCTATTTAAAACTTTGTCTAAAATACTATTATCCTCTTTATAAATTTGATATAAATCAAATAAATCACTGCTTTTAAATTTTTCTATCTCATTTTCAATATTAGTCATCTTTTTTTTCATTTTATGTATTTTATTCTTATAATTTTTAATTAAATCATCTTCATTTACTTCATCTCTATTTGAATTTTCATATATTATAAACTCTTCATAAAACTCTTGCATTTTATCAAAATCATTCTCATCTTTTGCCATATTTATATTTTTTGTAATCTCTTCTCTAAAACTTTTTTCCTCTTCACATATTGATAAATCAGGGTGAACTTTTTTTATTACTCTTTTATAAAACTCTTTTACTTCTATATTCGATTTATTTAAATTTTCATTTTCATACTCTCTATTAACTCTTTGAGGCTCTTTAGATGCTTTTAATTTTTCAAGTTTTAAAAGTTTTTTACCAACTGTACGAATATACATCTCATTAAATTGATTTAATTCATTTTTAAAATATTCAAAATCGTTCTCTTTTTGTAAAAATATATTCTCAACTTCTCTCAATTCATCTTTTACAAATTTTAATTTATTTTTATCTCTATTTTCATTTTTTTTACTCTCATATATAAAATTAACCTTAAAACTTTTTGGTTTTTTTGAGTAGAGTAACTTTAAAAAATTAGCAATATCATTTAAATTATTTTTAAATTCTATCACTTACAAACCCCATAATTTATAAGTTCAATAGGACATAAATGTCCATCTGTAATATTTAGTTTATCTTTTAAATTAGTAATAGATAATTTAGGAGAATTATGGATATAAATAGTTCTATCAACATAAATAATAGTCTTTGCATATTCTATAATGCTACTTATATCGTGAGTAACTAAGATAATAGTCATACCTGTATTTAACTCTTTTAAAATTTCAAATACCTCTTTTTGTCCTTTACTATCTATATTTGCAGTTGGTTCATCTAAAAGTATAATTTTAGGTTTACTTGCCAATGCCCGTGCAATAAAAACTCTCTGTCTCTGTCCTCCTGAGAGTGTGCCAATAGCTCTCTCTCTAAAATCATACATTTTAACTCTCTTTAATGCCTCTTTTGCAATTTGCCTATCGTTATTTGAGTATTTACCAAAACTATTTTTTTTAAGTCTTCCCATTAAAACTACATCTATAACAGAAATTGGAAAGTCTCTATTAAAATCTGTATTTTGAGGTACATAACCAATTAAATCTATACTCTTTTTTATATCTTCACCAAAAATTTCTATTTTGCCACTGTTTGGCGTTAAAATTCCTAAAAGTAGTTTTAAAAGTGTACTTTTGCCTCCTCCATTTGGTCCAATAAGTCCAATAAAATCATTTGTATTTACACTAAAGCTTACATCTTTTAAAGCATAAGTTATATGATATTTAAAATTAACTCTACTTAACTCTATAATTTTCAATTAGCTTCTTTATTGATTTTTATATATTTTTTTTGTTGTTTATTAGGTTTTGTGCTACAACCAACTATAAAAAAAATCAAAATATCAAAAATATTGAATATATTAAATATAGGAAAAGACTTCATAAGTTCATCCTTATAAAAAATTTAAGAGTTAAAAAAAGAAAACTATAAAATAAGTTATTTACTTATCTTATCAAGCATAGCAATTATAAAATTTGCACTTTTTTTAGAAGAGTCTTTTAAAAATTCATCAAAATCAAAACCTGCATCCATATCAGCAGTGTCACTTATTGAACGAAGAATAAAAAATGGAATATTTAAAGCATCACATACAACTGCAACACTTGCTCCCTCCATCTCTAGGGCATCTGCATTAAAAGTCTCTTGTATCCAATTTTTTCTCTCAACACTAGCAATAAATTGGTCACCTGTTGCAATAATTCCAGTTTTTAACTTAATACCCTTTTGAGTTGCAACATCTTTTGCAATAGATATTAACTTTCTATCAGACTCTACAAAAACAGAACCCTCAGGAACATATCCGTGAGCGTGTCCAAATATTGTAATATCTAAATCATGTTGAGAAAGTTTTTTTGCTACAATTAAATCACCTATTTCAAGTTCAGGATTAATTCCGCCTGCTACACCACTAAAAAGTAATTTTTCACACTTAAATTTTTCTATCATAGTTGAAGCTGTTAAACTTGCAAATACTTTACCAATTTTACTATAAGCTATTACTAACTCTAAATCTTTATATTTTGCTGTATAAAATATATTTTTTGCATATTCTACTTTTTCTACATTTTCAAAATTTTCAAGTAATGGTTCAATCTCTTCAACCATTGCTCCCATTATTGCTATTTTCAAATTTAACCCCTTAAAAAATATTTTTCACGAGAAAGTAAAAAGTCTTCTAATTCAAAAGTTAAAAAATCTTCCTCAAAAGATTTTGCTTCAATTTTTATCTCTGCATTTGGAGATATAATTTTACTTTTACCCCAAAAGCCTATTCCGTCTTCAAATCCAACTCTATTTATAAAAACTACATAAGCCCCACTTAAAATTGTTAAAGATTTAAGAAGTGCTTCCCACTTAGTTTCAATTGATAATTTAGCACTTTTATTAAATCCTCTCACAGGAGAATTTGCTATTACATAAATAATATTTGGATTTAAATCTACAACTCTACTAATTACTTGTGAATTCCATAAATCTTCACAAATCAAAGTTACACTATTTCCAAATTTACTTTTATATGAATCTATTTCATTACCTTTAAAAAAAAACTTTGCCTCTTCAAACATACCATAATTTGGAAGTATATTTTTTTTATGAATATGTAAAATTTCACCACTACTAAAATAAATTCCCGTATTATAAATTTTATAATCTTCTTTTAATGCTAATCCAACTAATATATCAATATCTGTACTAGCTTCTTTTAAAAGTTCTAAATCACTTAATTCAAAACTATCTTCAAAAACTAAATCCATCATTAAGTAACCATTTAATGATAACTCTGGAAATAGTATTACATCTGATTTATCTTTAAAGTTTTCTATAATTTCTAAATGTTTTAAAATATTATCAGGACTTAATTTTGGAGAAATTTGAGCAATTGTTATATTCACTGAATTTGCTCTAATGCTTTTTCTAAACTTTTTATATCATTTACATTTACAGTAGGTTTTTTAGTAATTCTTCTATTAAGTCCTTTTAAAACAGAACCATTTCCAAACTCTATAAAGAGATCAATTTCATCTTCAATATTTGCAATTGATTGTTTATATAAAACAGGATTTACTAATTGTCTATTCAAAAGTCTTACTGCTTCATCTTTTGTAGAGTATTTTTTAGCAGTTACATTTGAAATTACTGGAGTTATAAAGTTATCTTTTAAATATAAATTTAAATACTCATCTAATTTGGCTCTTGCACTCTCAAGAAGTGGACAATGACTAGCCACTGACATATTTAAAAGTACTGCTTTTTTAGCTCCATTATCTTTAAGTTCATCTTCAAGTGAAACTAAATCATCTTTTATCCCAGCTAATACAATTTGCCCATCACTATTATAGTTTGCTGACCAAACTTGTTTACCATTTTTTCTTGAATTTTCACAAATTTTCTCTACAATATCATCTTTAGCTCCAATTAATGCCATCATTCCAGCATCAATATTAGCACAAGATTCAGTCATAAAAAGCCCTCTCTTATGAGTGAGTTCAACGCCATCTCCAATATCAAGCATTCCAGTTGCTACTAAAGCTGAAAATTCACCTAAAGAGTGCCCTAATACAAATTTAGGCTTTATATCTATACTTCTTTTAAAAAGTTTTAATGCAATTGAGCTTATTAAAAGTATTGCAGGTTGAGTAAATTCCGTTTTATTTAAATTATCATTTTCACTAAATAATAACTTTTCAAAATTAATTTTCAATCTATCACTAGAACTTTGAATTAAATCTTTTGCAATCTGAGAATTTTCAAAAAAATTTTTTCCCATTCCAATAGATTGACTACCTTGTCCAGCAAATATAAAAGCAACATTCATAAATCATCCTTGTAACTATTTATCTTTTTTCTAAGAGTATTTCGATTAATTCCAAGTTTTTCTGAAATTTTTAACTGACTTTTAAATATATTTAATGAAGTTTTAATAAGTGGTATCTCATATAGATATAAAAATCTTCTATAATCATCACCACTTCCTATCTTATCCTTTAAATAATACTCTATTATTTTTGTAATTTCTTTATCTTTAATAGTATCAAATAGAAATGCTAAAAAAATAGACCTCTTTAATGAATAAGAGTTTTTGCTTAAATCTAACTCTAAACTATCAAGATCTACCTCTTTACCAATATCACCAAATACAACTTTAGCTTCATTTAAAAACTTTTTAGCAAGAGGCTGTATATCTTCAACTCTTTTAATAATAGGTGGTATATAAATTCTAACACCAAAAAGTTTATCAGCTATTTCATCTCTCAAAATTTCACTACTTGTAGCTACTATTCTAATCTGTTTCTCTTTTATTAACTCTTCAAATTTATAAATGTTACCTATCTTATTGATATGTTTTACAATAATATTTGTACTTGGTTCTATCAAATCTAAATCATTAATATTTGAATTTTCAAATACTAAAGAGTTAGGAAAAATAAATTTTGCTAAAGTTAATTTTCCAACTCCTCTCTCTCCCTCTATTAAAGCATTGATATTTAAGCTCTTTAAAATATTTGCTGATTTTAAAGCCTCTTTTGAAGCTTTTGAATTTGCTATAAAACTAGTGAGTTCCACAGCCACCTGCGCCTGTGCCACATCCACAACCACCATCGTCAGGTTTTGCTACTTGACCACTCATAGCTTCATCTACACTTGGTTCTCTAACATCTAAAACTGTTACACTAAACATTAAATCTTTTCCAGCTAATGGATGATTATAATCAACTGTAACTTCATTATCATCAAAACCTTTTACAGTTACCATTACAGTTTGTCCCTCAGGACTTTGTCCATATAAAGGCATTCCAACTTCAAGTTCAATTCCAGCAAATTGCTCTCTTGGTGCTTTTGTTAAAGCCTCTTCATTATACTCACCATAAGCATTATTTGCATTTACTAAAATATCTGCTTTTTCATCTTTTTTCATACCAACTAATTTCTCTTCTAAACCTTTTATAATCTGCCCTTTACCAATAATAAATTCTAAAGGCTCTTTACCTACATTACTATCTACGATATCTTCTTTTCCGGCTTCTTTCACTTGATACTCTATTGAAACAACTTGATTATTTTCTATTAACATAAAATTCCTTTATTTTTTTAATTTAACTAGATTTTTTTTGGCTATCTTAGCCTCTTTAGTCTCTACAAAACCAGATATTAATACATTATAAAAAATTTTTGCATTATCTATATCATTAGTCTTTTCACAAGATATTGCTGAATGTAACAATAAAGTAGGCATATATGATGCTTTATCATAAAGTCCTACACTTGTTTTATAATACTCTAATGCACCAGAGTATTTATCCTCATTATAAGAAATTTCACCTAAATAAAAGTTACTTGTAGCAGGTTTATAATTTCTATCAATTAAAAGTTTAAATCTAACTTTTGAATCATTAAATTTTTTATTTTTATAAAAAATTTTAGCATCAGATAATATTTGAAAACTCTCTATTTTAGCTAAAGTTTCTATTAAAGATATTTTTTTTATAGGTTCTTCTTTATTAAGAATAGTTTTTTGCTGATTTTTATCTAAATAACTATTTACTTCTTTTAAAATATCACTCTGAAATCTATCAAATTCAGTTTGTAAATGTTTATTTAATTCACTTTTTGGAATATAGTTTGAATAGATAGTATTTAAAGTTTTTGTAATTTCATCAATTGCTATTGTTAAACTGTTAAAACTAAGATTAACATCACTACTCTGTTTATTATAACTATTTTCAAAAGTTTCTAAAATAGAATCAATTCTACCATCTACCTCTTTTAGCTTATCTTCATTATTTGCTTCATTTAAATCTATAGATTTTTTTAAATCACTAATTTGAGATTTAAAATTTCCAATAACTCTATTTTGCCCCTCAAGTACGCTCTTTAAACCTTCTATTTTCTCTTTTAAAGAGCTTGTTCTAAATTCTGTTACAGAAACTTTTTTATTTAAATCTTTAATACTATTTCTGTTTTTTAAAATATGTTTTTCATTTTCACTTAATCCGTAAGGATTAGTTGAATCTAAATCACCTGCACCAAAAGCTGAAGGTTCAGCAAAAACATAAGAGAATAAAAGAGAGAGAGTTAATATATATTTTTTCATAATTTATAGTTTATAATATTATGGAAGTAATTTAAAATCCACTCTTCTATTTTGTGACCAACAATCTTTTGTATGATCAGCACAAATAGGGTTACTCTCTCCATAACTAACTAATACCATTCTATTCTCATCAATACCGTCAGTAACCAATGTATCTTTTATACTTTTAGCTCTTTTTAATCCCAAAGCATAATTATACTCATCAGTTCCCCACTCATCACAATTCCCTTCAATTTTAATTGTATAAGCTGAATTTTTTTCATTTTTAAATAAATTTGCATTATTTTCAATATTACTTTGCATATCAACTCTTACATCAAATCTATCAAAATCAAAATATATTGAACTTACGCCATCAAAATTTTGTGCACTACCTTCAGCTAATATTTGACTCTCATCAATTAAATCAATTTCTCTAACTCCACTATCAATTGGTGTTACATCAATAGTTGAAGTTGAAGTTATTGTCTCTTCTTGTGTATAAGTTTTATCTCCTGAACCTATTGCTCCATTCTCTCCCTCAATTTCAACACTCTTTTGAGCACATCCCGTTAATAAAAGAGTAAGTATTGCACCTACAGACAAATAGTGTTTCACCGCTTCTCCTTGAATTAAAAATTTAATTGATTTTATCAATATTTTTCTTAAATTACCAATCAATTGATTGAAGTTTTCCAACCTTTAAAGGAAAAAGATAACTTTTATTGTAATTAAGTCTTATAATACCTAATGCACTCTCATTTTTATACTGTTTTATAAATAATATAGATTCTCCATCTTCACTAAATTTTGGAAATTGATTTAAACCAATAGTTGTAAGTCTTCTTATGAAGTCACTCTTTGTTGAAATCATATATAAATTAAATGTTTTTGGTTCAAATTCATTATCACTCTCTCTTGAAGTATAAACTATATAGTTTTCATAAGCACTACAAGAGTTATTATTTTTACCATGATAAACTAGCTGTTCAACTCCACTCTTATCTATATCTTTTGCAAAAATATTTGGATAACCTAATCTATCTGAAATAAAAGTGATTCTATTACTACCATCTAAAAAATTTCCATTTACATCAATTCCAGAGTATTTTGTAACTCTCTTTTTTTTCTTAGTTTTAGTATTAAATAGATAAATATCTGGTTGTCCTGAGGGTGCCATTGTTAAAAGTATTTCATTGCCATCTTTAGAGACGTCAGAACATACAAGCATTCCATCACTCTCAGCAATTTTTTCTTTTTTACCAGTATAAATATTTAATTTAAAAAGTGTAGGTCTTTTTAAATAACTTGTATAGTAAAGTTCATCTTGTATACTATTAGCCCATTTAGGAAAAATATTAAGCCCACCTTTTACTACAGTCTTTTGATAACTTAACGTATAATCTGCTACTATAACTTCACTCTCTTTAGAGTTCACATATTTTGCAAACACAATAAACTTTTGCATCCAATCAATCGACGGTGCTTTTAAGTATGAATTTACATCTATAGAAACTTTATGTGCAACAAAGGGATATTTTTCATCTTTTTTAGATGTATAAACTTTTTGATAAGCTAAAATATTTGAATTAATATCATAAAGTTTAGTTTCAACTATTAAAATATGACTCTCATCAATAAAAGCTCTATATTTTAAAAGTAAATCTACATTAGAATTTTTATAATCAATAAACTTCGGAGTAGATTCAAAATCAGATTTCATATACAAATTCGATTTATGAACTCTAAAGTGACTACTAACCTTTAAATCACCGATTAAAAGTTTATAAAACTCTTCACTATTATGAAAACTATTGACTCCTATTGAGCCATCCTCAATTGCAATTATTGGAATATTACTAAACTTTTTTACAACTTCAATAGTCGCATCAATTGCAAAAGAGTGTGTAATAAATATAATTATTAATACTAATTGTCTCACTTAATTACTCCTCAGTTTTAAAATATACTTCAACCACTGTCTTACTACCTTTCTCATAAGGTGGAAATTTTTTAAGTTTCATATTCTCTAGAAATTGTATTAATTTTTGGTTAAAATTTTCATTATTAGATAGTTTTTTAATTTTGTAATTAAAACTCCCTTTATTATCAATAATAACTAAGACTAAAGCAATATGACCAACATTAGAATTATTAGGAATCCAATTTTTAGCTAAAATTTTATAAATACTAGAGTAATACTTATCTTCAACCTCTCCACCTTTTTTGTCAAAAGAGATAATACTTTTACTAACTGAGACCTGTTTTACTAATTTAGAGATATCTAATTTAGGTTTTTTTATACTTTCTATATTTTTAGATTTAAATCTACTAGCAATATGATCTTTTTTTACAGGAACTTCATTTACTATTTTTTTAGGTTGAGATACATTTAAAGATGCAAACAGAGATTTTAAATTTGGACTTGATTTTTTAGGACTAAGTGAACCACCAGATTCAGAACTTTTACTAACACTCTCTTTTTTAACAAAAGATTTCTCTTTTTTCTTCTCTTCCTCTTTTTTAATAGGCTCTTTAAGTAAAGATTGTAGCGTAATCTCAAGTATAGTCTCTTTTTTTAAAGCATAAACTTTTGGTTTTTGTGAACTCTTATAAAAATAAAATCCTATAAGTACTATTAAAATTATATATATAAGAATGGAGCTTATTATGCCAAAAATTAAATATGGAGTTTTATTAAACATCTGTAATTAAAGAAACCTTTGCAAAACCTGCTTCTTTTACACTTTTTAATATATAAATCACATCATTATAGAGAAGTTTTCTATCTGCTCTTATATAAACTGGTGTTTTCTTATCTAAATTTTGAGAATATAGAACAAAATTATCTGTAAAATTTGAAAAAGTATACTTAGATTTTTTTATTTTAATATTCCTATTAGCATCTATTCTAATTTCTATCTTTGGTAATTTATTAATTGCTTTTGTGATTGAACCTGATGGAAGTGTAATATTCTCTTCATATAATACAACAGGAGTTGTAACCATTAAAATAGTAAGTAATACCAACATTACATCAACAAGAGGAGTTACATTAAGTTCAGGCTTTTCTTCCCAATCGTACATATACTATTTAACCTCTTGTTGTGAAATAATAATATCTATTTGATTTTGTAGATATGTAAAAAGTTCATAAGACTTACGCTTTAGTGTTAAATGAAATGAATAAGCTGGAATTGCAACGAAAATACCCGCAGCTGTCGCAACTAATGCTTCACTAATAACTGGTGCAATAATATTAAGCGATACTCTAGTCTCATTAGCAAATTCAGCAAATGCTTCGAGTATTCCAATAACTGTTCCAAAAAGACCAATAAAGGGTGCAGTTGAAGCTATAATAGATAGTATAGTAAGACCTATTGTAGCCTCTCTAACGGCTGCACTTTTACAAGCTTCTAATACCTCTTTTGAAAGATAGCCTTTATTACTTTTACATCTATTTAAAACTGAAGTTTCACTTATTTTACTATCTTTAAAAAGAGATCTTAAAGATTTTTTTTCTCTACTAATCCAAGCAGATAGATAAAAATATCTATATAAAAACACACCAAAAACTATCATAAAATAGAAAGAGAGAAAAATAAGCACTATTAAACCAACTATACTATTTCCCTCTAAATATTTTAAAATTGTATCAAAAACCATTATAAAGCACTCTTTGCAATAGATTCAATTTTAGCTTCAACTGAAGCTATCATTATAGATGAATCTGATATTTCACTTACAAGTCTTTTAGCTTCATCAATAGCCCTAACCAATTCGTTTTCATCTTTTCCAGCAATAGCTACAGCACCATCTACTAATACATCTACACTATTCTCATCAACTTTAGCATAACCCCAATTGATTAAAATAGAATCTCTTTCACCATCGCTTTTTTCAATTTCAATTACACCACAACCTAAAAGTGATACAAGTGAACTATGTCCTGGAAGAACGCCAAATTCTCCCTCTTTTCCAGGCAATGTAACACTTGCAACGTCTTTAGAGAAAACTCTCCCTTCTGGTGTTACAATATCAAGCTTTAATGTATTCATTAAACTTCCTTACTTTTTAGCCTTTAACTTTTCAGCCTTCTCAATAACTTCATCTATATTTCCAACCATATAGAAAGCCATCTCAGGAAGTTCATCGTATTTACCTTCTAAAATTCCCTTAAAACCTTCTAAAGTATCTTCTAATGTTACATATTTACCTGGACTCCCAGTAAAAACTTCAGCAACGAAGAATGGTTGAGATAAAAATCTTTCTATTTTTCTAGCTCTTTCAACTACTAATTTATCATCTTCACTAAGCTCATCCATACCTAAAATTGCAATAATATCTTGAAGGTCCTTATATTTTTGTAATACTTCTTGAACACCTCTAGCAATTTCATAATGCTCTTCTCCAATTACTTGTGGATCAAGTAATCTACTTGAACTATCAAGCGGATCAACTGCTGGATAAATTCCTTTTTCTGCAATTTTTCTATTAAGAACAGTTGTTGCATCAAGATGAGCAAAAACTGAAGCAGGTGCAGGATCAGTTAAATCATCAGCTGGTACATAAACTGCTTGAACAGATGTAATTGAGCCTTTCTTAGTTGATGTAATTCTCTCTTGAAGTACACCCATCTCACGAGATAAAGTTGGTTGATAACCAACAGCTGATGGAATTCTACCAAGAAGTGCAGACATCTCCGAACCAGATTGAGCAAATCTAAAGATATTATCAATAAACATTAAAACATCAAGACCTTTTTCATCTCTAAAATATTCAGCCATTGTTAATCCAGTCATAGCAATTCTGTTTCTTGCCCCTGGTGGTTCATTCATTTGACCATAACATAATGCAACTTTATCAAGAACCCCAGAATCTTTCATTTCATAATAAAGATCATTTCCTTCTCTTGTTCTCTCTCCAACTCCAGCAAATACTGAATAACCGCTATGCTTATAAGCAACATTATGAATAAGTTCCATAATAATAACAGTTTTACCAACTCCAGCACCACCAAATAGTCCAACTTTACCACCTTTCGCATAAGGTGCCAATAAATCAACTACTTTTACTCCAGTTTCAAACATTTCCGTTTTAGTACTTTGTTCTTCAAATGGAGGAGGATCTCTATGAATTGACCAATGCTCTTTAGCTTTTACCTCTTCACCATCATCAATTGGATCACCAACAACATTAAAAATTCTTCCAAGTACTTCGTCACCAACAGGAACTTTAATAGAATCCCCAGTAGCCTTTACAACAAGCCCTCTTGTTAAACCTTCACTTAAATCCATAGCAATTGTTCTAACTCTGTTGTCTCCAACATGAGCTGCTACTTCTAAAACTAATTTAGTTGCTTTTCCATCAATTTCATAATTAACATGCAAAGCTTCATTTATTTGTGGTAGAGAATCTTCAAAATCAACATCTACAACAGGACCAATAATTTGAACTATTTTGCCTTCCATTAATCCTCCCTTTTATTTCATTGCTTCCATACCGCTGATAATTTCAATCAATTCGGTAGTAATTGCTTCTTGTCTTGCTTTATTATATTTAACTGTTAGTGTATTTACTAACTCTCTTGCATTATTTGTTGCAGCATCCATAGCTTGCATTCTTGCACTATGTTCAGCTGCTAATGAATCAATTAGTGAAAAATAAATATTAAATTCTATGTACTTATTTACTAACTGCTCTAACACAGCTTCATCTTCTGCAGGTTCAATCTCCATTAATGAATTAGAAAGATGAACTGTACAATCCATCTGTTGACAACTATTCACATCAATAGGTAATAAATCTGTAATCTTTATCTCTTGAGTTATCATATTCTTATATCCATTGTGTACAAGAATAATTTTGTCTGTAACTCCATTTAAAAAATCATCTACTGCTTTATGAATAAATTCTCCAGCTTTCTCATAAGATGGAGTAGAACTTAAATCATCAGCACTATCTAATAATTCAATATCATTAAAATTGAAATATCCTATCCCTTTTTTACCAATAGCTCTAAGTCTTACTTTTACTTTTTTATCTTTATATTCAGCCATTAACTTTTTAATAGTTTTAATAGTTTGAATATTAAAACCACCGCAAAGCCCTTTATCTGCTGTAATAAAAACTATATCAACTTTTTTAGGTTCATCTATTTGATGAAAAAATCTACTCTCAATTCCACCAATTTTAAATTGGTTCACTTTATAAGCTATTTCGCTTAAAACTGAAGTAATTTTATTAGCGTATACTTTTGAGCGTTTTGCTACCTCTTCAGCACGTCTTAATTTTGCAGTAGATACAAGTTTCATAGCTCTTGTAATCTTCTGCGTATTTTTTACGCTTTTAATTTTTCTTTGAATATCTTTCAGGTTAGCCATAAAATATCCTTAGTTTACTGAAAAAACTGTTTTAAACTCTTCTAACACTTTATTTAAAAGCTCTTCAGTCTCTTTATCAACCATTTTTTTAGTTCTAATAGTATCTAATACATCTGAATATTTAGCTTCTACAAATGGATAAAGTTCAGATTCAAATCTTGTCACTTCACCTGCAGGAATATCCGATAAGTAACCTTTAGTTCCAGCAAAAATAATTAAAACTTGTTTTTCAATTGGAAGTGGAGAATATGGTCCTTGTTTTAATACTTCAACCATTCTCTGACCTTGTTCAAGTTGATTTCTACTTAACTCATCAAGGTCACTTGCAAATTGAGAAAATGCTTGAAGCTCTCTATATTGTGCTAAATCAAGTCTTAATGTCCCAGAAACTTGTTTAGTTGCTTTAATTTGAGCAGCCCCACCAACTCTTGAAACCGATAAACCAACATTAATTGCAGGTCTAATACCTGAATTAAACAAATCTGTTTCAAGAAAAATTTGACCATCTGTAATTGAAATTACATTTGTTGGAATATATGCTGACACATCACCTGCTTGTGTTTCAACAATAGGTAATGCAGTAAGTGAACCAGCTCCTAACTCATCATTAACTTTTGCTGCCCTCTCAAGTAATCTTGAGTGTAAATAAAATACATCACCTGGATATGCTTCTCTTCCTGGTGGTCTTCTTAAAATAAGTGACATTTCTCTATATGCAACTGCATGTTTAGACAAATCATCATATACAATTAAACTATGTCTTGCATTATCTCTAAAATACTCACCCATAGTCACACCAGAATAAGGAGCTAAGAATTGCATCGCAGCAGAATCAGAAGCACCTGCACTTACAATAATTGTATAATCCATTGCTCCATGTTCTTCAAGTTTTCTTACAATTTGTGCAACAGTTGATTGCTTTTGTCCAATTGCAACATAGATACAAATTACATTTTGACCTTTTTGATTAATAATTGTATCAATTGCAACTGTAGTTTTACCAGTCTGTCTATCACCAATAATTAATTCTCTTTGTCCTCTACCAATTGGAACTAATGCGTCAATTGCTTTAATACCAGTTTGAAGTGGTTCGTGAACTGATTTTCTAGCCATAATACCAGGTGCTTTCTCTTCAACAAATCTCATATCTGTTGATTCAATTGGACCTTTGCCATCAACTGGTTCACCAAGTGCATTCACAACTCTTCCAATTAAAGCATCACCTATAGGAACTTTTAAAAGTTTTCCAAGTCTTTTAACGCTTGATCCTTCAACTATCCCTTTCCCTTTTCCAAGTACAACAATACCAACACTAGCCTCTTCCAAGTTTAGTGCAAGACCTTTTTCACCAGTCTCAAACTCAACCATTTCACCAGCCATAACATTTTTAAGACCATAAACCTTTGCTATACCGTCAGCAAATGAGATAACTTTTCCAGTTTCACTCACATCTACTTTTAACTCAAAATTTTCAATTCTCTCTTTGATGATTGAGCTAATCTCATCACTTTGAATCTTTGCTGCCACCAATTCTCCTTATCTTAAACTTAAATTGCTTTTAAAATATGTTCAATAATCTGATTTTCTAATCTATCTTTTGAAAAACCTATTTCAACTCCTAAATCATTAATTTCAACTTTAACCCCATTAAAATCACCTATCTCTTGGGTTAAAATAATCTCTGTATTTAGTTTTTGATTAAAGCTATTCGTAAGTTCTTTAATTTGAACATTAGTCAATTTTTTAGATGTAAATACTTTACCTTCAAACTTATTTTTAGTTAAAGCTAATTGATACCTTAACTCTTTAGTAACTTCTGGTAAAATATCAAATCTTTTATACTCTCCTATTATCTTTATAAAATTTTTCAACTTTTCATCAATATTACTAATTGAATCTAAAATTAAATTAACTTTAACCTCTTTTGAAACCTCTGGAGAATAAATAATATCAGCAAATTTTGGTTCTAATAAAGCTATTGAAATAGAATCTAAAATTTTATAAAAGTTCTCCAACTCTTCTATTGAAGAAGATAGTTTTAAAGCTTTTATATATCTTTTAGCAATTACCTCTTTCATTATGAAACCCTTTTTAAGATAATATTAACAAATTCTTCTTCATTAATAGCAATACCATCATCTTCGAACA
Organism: Campylobacteraceae bacterium; assembly: GCA_016744535.1. GTDB lineage: Bacteria > Campylobacterota > Campylobacteria > Campylobacterales > BB28 > BB28. The sequence goes on along the minus strand of JADGEE010000029.1, from coordinate 8,205 downwards.
TCTCTTTTAAAACTTCACTTACAACAAATCTTTTCATTTTTCTGCTTTCAAGCTCAATTTGTTCTTGATGTTGCTTATCTAAAATTTCTAAATCGAACTCCAAAGATTTATCAAAATTTTCTGAAATTATTAAAGCTTCTTTTTTAGCAGTAGCTACAATCTCTTCTGCAACTCGTCCCGCCTCTTTAACTTTTAAAGTAGCCTCTTCTCTTCTCTTTTTAGACTCTTTAACCTTTGTTTGAACAGAATTCAATTTAGATGCTATCTCTTCACGTCTTTTTTTGAAGAAATTTTTAGTAAAATCAGCAAGTAAATAATAAATTATTGCTGCAAAAATGATAAAATTGACGGTTCTTGGAATAATATCAGTTCCATCATCACTTCCAAACAATACCCCACTACTTACTACTAATAATAGTAACCATTTAAGATTCACAAGACCTCCTTAAAGTTGGCTAAATTTTGCTTTTAAACTCTCTTTAAATAGAGGTACCTGCGAAAGAAGTGAATTTTTAAGTCCAACTTTTTCTTCTCCAAGAAAAATAATAAATTCATTATAACCTTTCTCAAGTTCCTCTTTTTTGCTTGAAATTTTTGCTTCAGCAAGTTTTTTAGCTTCATTAATAGCTTTTTCTCTAATAGCATTAGCTTCTGCTTTTGCTTTAGAAACTATATCATCTGCTTCTTTGTAAAATTCATCAACATCACCACTATTTTTAGTAACATTTTCTAAATCTTTTTTGATAGATTCATCCCTATCATCTATAAATTTAATTAAAGGTTTGTATAACCATTTATTTAAGATGACAAGAACTATCAAAAATATAATTGCTGAAGCTAAAAGTAGCCCACCGTTAATATCTAGCATTAAGTCTCCTTAATTTACTTTTCGGAGATTCTATCCAAAGAATTTAAAATTTTAGATTAAATTTGATAAGTTTTTTTTAAATTAACTGCTATCTTAAGGAGTATATAGTTTCTTTACCTATTTTAATTGAACCGTCACTATTTAGAGTTGCATTTTTTAAAGATATTTTTTTATTTTTATATGTAAAATTCAAATTTTTAGATTTTTCAAACTCTTTTTCAAACTCTAATAAAATTTCTTTCCATAAAAGTTTCTTAGATATAGTATTAAAATATTTAGTTAATATCATATCTCTATCTATAAATATATCTAAAGTTGTAAATTGTTTTGGTGCATATTTTAAATTAATTCCAATTCCACAAATTAAATTATCTCCAACTTTTGAAGTTAAAACTCCTCCTATTTTTTTATTTTTTATATATAAATCATTTGCCCACTTAAGCCAAAGTTTTGAACCAAGTTCACTTAAAGTCTTTTTCATAATAAAACCAAAATAGATTGAAGTTGAAGCTAAAGGTAAATCTTTTGGTAAATCTTTTAAAGTTAATCCAAAAGATAAAAATAAATTTCCATTAATTCCAATCCACTCATTTCCTCTACTTCCAATACCTAAAGTTTGAGTATTAGCAACTACTGCAATAGGAGCTTTTAAGTTTTTATTTTTTAGATTTTCAATTAAGTATTTTTGAGTTGAATTAACTTCTTTTAAATAAATAGTTTTTATTTCTTCTCCCTATTTTTTATATACCCTAACTCTATGAGTTTGTTTACTATTTTACTTACAATTCCTCCAGCAGCTTCTCCTCCATGTCCACCGTGTTCAACTAAAGTGGTTATTACATATTTAGGATTTTTAGCAGGTGCATAAATTGTAAGCCAAGCGTGAGAGCGTTTATAATACTCCATATCTTTCTCTTTTATTCTTTTTCTCTCCTCTTGTGGAATACCTATAACTTGTGCTGTTCCTGTTTTTCCTGCAATTTTTACTTTTGTATTTAAATATCTTGTAGCGGTTCCACTCGAATAATTACAAACTTGATACATTCCTTTTCTTAAAAGATAAAGCTTACTCTTTTGAAATTCACTTAATACATCTTTTGGTTTATACTTAATTTCATCTACACCCTTAAATTGAATTAAATGTGGTTTTGGAAGTTTACCAGTGGCTAAAAGAGATGTGTATCTTGCTATTTGAATAGGAGTTGTAAGAAAATATCCTTGTCCAATTGAAGAGATTAAAGTCTCTCCCATATACCAAGGTTTATCATATTTATTTATTTTCCAAACTTTATCAGGAACTACACCAACCCACTCATTTGGTAAATCAATTTCACTTTTTTGTCCAAGTGATAGTTGCTTTAGTGTAGTTGAAATTTTTTCAATTCCAACTTTAAGAGAATTTTTATAAAAATAATCATCACAACTCTCTCTAAGTGCATCAATTAAATCCATATTACCGTGTCCCCAATGTTTCCAACATCTAAACTTTCTACCTCCAAGCTTTAACTCACCTGTACAAAAAGTAGAAATACTTTCGTGAATACCATACTCTAAAAATGAGAGTCCTACTCCCATTTTAATAACTGAACCTGGAGGATAGAGTCCATTTACAATTTTATTAGTAAATGGATGTCTTAAATCTGTAATTAAAGCATTCCAATTTTCACTAGAAATTCCACCAATAAAACTATTGATATCAAATTCAGGAAAACTCCCTGCTGCCAAAATATCCCCTTTTTTAACATCCATTACAATTGCTACTCCACTCTTATCTTTAAATAACTTATGAATTAATTTTTGTATTCTTAAATCTATTGTTAAAATTAAATCTCTATTTTCAATTGGAGTTTTATGCTCAATCTCTTCTATCTCTTGATTAAATGCTGTAATTTTTATTTTTCTATATCCATACTCACCCTCTAAAAATTTATTATAGTATTTTTCAATTCCAATTTTACCAACAATACCTGTAAGTTTTGTAGTTTCACTCTCGTCAAACTCTCTCTGGTTTGCTTTTGAAACATATCCAATTAAGTGTGAAGCTATTTCACCATTTGGATAATATCTCTTAGTAGCTGGAGATATTTCTAAAACTTCATTTAAAATAAGTTTAGAGTAGTGTGGTAACATCTTTTTATGTGAAATAAAATCAATGACAGTTATATATTTATGATTATATGGAGAATCTCTTTTAATATAGAGTTTTTTTAACTTCTCTTTATTAAATTTTGGAAAAATTTTTATAATATTATTTAACTCTCTATCTAAAATTTTAATTTTTCTTTTGCTACTTAAATGAGGAGTGATTTTTACACTAAAACCTAATTTATTAACAGCAAGTGGTTCGCCATTTCTGTCTAATACAACTCCTCGAACAGGAGTTAGTTTTTCAACTTTAATTGTATTTTGCTTAGCTAGCTCTTCATAATATCTGTTTGATTTTATACTAATAAAATAAATTCTAGCAAGTAATACAATCCAAATTATTATAAATATAGAAATCATAAATTTTATTTTCATACTCTACTCTAAACCTAACCTAGTACTAAAAAAGCAAAAAGTGTTTCTATGATAATATAATAAAATATTAAAAAGTTAAATACTGGTTCTTCTATACTTAAAATAAAATAACTTGCATTTATAAACACTGAATAGCCCATATAAATCCAAGTAATTAAAATAGGAATTAAACACTTATTACACTTTATTATTTTCTTTAAAATTGGTTCTATATAATAAATAGAAATTACAAAAAATAGAATTGAACTAAATATTAAAAAATCTCGATTTGCTTCAAAAAATAGTAGATATATTATAGTTGTAAAAACTAAAAATTTACTATCATCTTTGAGTGAATTTAAAAATATAACAAACATAAACCCAAATAGTGGTGGTAAATAGCTATAAATTGTAGAAATAGCTTCATAAACTAAAACAACAATTAAGAGAAAGAAATATTTTAAATCTCTTTGATAAGTGATATTTCGTTGCATATTGGAAAATGTTTGCATTTTATACAGTCTGCCCAAATTTTACTATCCGGTATAGATTCTTTTGAAATCTCTTTAAAATTTAATTTTTCAAAAAACTCTTTATGATAAGTTAAAGTTAAAACCTCTTTTAAATTTAAATCTTTTGCCTCTTTTATTGCTTCACTTATTAAATTTTTACCAACCCCTCTATTTCTAAAATCTTCTCTAACTATTAAACTTCTAATTTCAGCTAAAGTTGGTGTATGAATATGAAGTGCTACAAATCCTATAATTTTATTTTTATTTTTAGCAATAGTGTATGAACGGATTGTTGTAGCCATCTCATTTGAATTTCTATCAAGTATAACTCCATTTGCTACCTCTTGTTTTACAAGAGTTTGCATAGCTTCAATATCTAATAAAGTTGGTTTTAAATACTCAATTTCCAATTATATCTCCAAATACAAATTTAAAAATTTCTCTATTTAACTCTTCAACTCCAGTTTTTTTAAGATTTGATACAAATAAGCCATCTTTAAAAGAGTTTTTTAATTTATGAAATTCTTTACGATTTAATTTATCAACTTTAGTAAATACTCTTAAAATTTTTTGGTCACCTGTTCTTACACTCTCTAAAAATTTATAAGTTGATTCATCAATTTCAAGATAAGGATGTCTTGCATCTACTAACTGAATAAAAACTCTAATAGAGTTTCTATTTAATAAAAAATTTGTTAAATTTGTTTCCCAATTTTTCTTTTCTACTTTTGAAACTTTTGCATATCCAAATCCTGGTAAATCTACAAATCTAAGTGAAAACTTCTGTTTCTCTTCTTCTTTTTTGATTAAATAAGTGACATCAAAAAAGTTTATAAGTTTTGTCTTTCCAGGAGTTGAAGAGCTTTTAGCTAAACCTTTTTTATTAACTAAAACATTTAAAAGGGAGCTTTTACCTACATTACTTCTACCTAAAAAGGCTACTTCACTAATATCAGGTGAGAGTGAATCTTCTATGCTTTGGGCTGATTTTATAAAATTTGCTTCTACGACTTTTATCATTTTTTCTATAATCTTAAAATATAAATTTTTAATTAATTTCAATTATTTAATTAAATAGTTGAAATAGTAATATAATAAGGCTATGAAGAAGATAAAAGAGATTTTTAATTATAAAATCAATCTCTCTTTTAATTTTTTATTCTACAGGTATTCTTCACAAATTTTAACATTTGCATACTCTTTAAAAACAATCTCTTTATTAGTTTTTGGAATTGTTACGAAAGTTGTAGGTGCAGTTAGTGAATCAGTTACAATACAATAATCCCCAGGCATAGAGTTTTCAATTTTAACTTCTACATAGTTATCATACTCTTTAACTGAAGTAACTCTTATAGCATATCCTCCTGAACCATACCCACCCATAAATAGAGTTAAAAGGGTTTCTTTTTCAAAATTAATAAAAGGTAACTCTTTAAAAATACCAACAGGATTTATATGATTTTCATATAATTCTTTAAAAACTTCTAAAGTTTGAACTACTTCTAATCTTTTAGGTATATTACCAAGTTGACCATATTTGCTATCACTTTTTTGTAAATCAACTTCTCTAAAAGAGAGTTCTAAAAAAGTATCATTTATATCAGAATCTATTAAATCTCCATTTACATCGCGATTCTCTACTATTATAGTTTCATTAAATATAATATTTCTAAACCCTTTAGGTATAGATATAAATTCAAAAGGTGCTGATAATCCATCTATTTTTTTATTTACACTTTTTATTATAGTAGTCTCTATAAATACTTCCTTATAATTAGAATATCCTTTTATCTCTTTTACTCGAATATCGTGAGTATATAAGTCTTGACTAATATCTCTTAAAAATAAAATACCATTATTTTCAAAGTCTATATCAGGAGTAGGATTATTATCTACATAATTTAAGTAAAATTTATTAAATTCAATTGGAATTACTATTTGAAATCTTTTACTTTGATTTGTATCACCTATAATATACTTATCTCCATCGTATAGTTTTGTAAATGCTATATTACTTGGTGGATTAAGTTTACAACTACCATCAGCTTGAACCCAAAATCCCATAGCTATATCTAAAGAATTTAGTGTATTTTTTTCTTTAGTATTTGAAATATATGTTTGCCAAGATAAATTTACATCATCGTATCTCCAAACACTCTTTACACAACTATTGTCAAAATTTCCCATATCTTCAATATTTTCAACAGCCCCAACCATTTGCCAACCATCTTTTAATGAGTAGTTATAAGCATAGAGTGAAGTTAAAAATATTAAAAATATTAAAAGTTTCTTTTGCATAAATCAATCCTTATATTTTATTGCCAATTAACAGAAGCACCTATTCTTAAATCACTAGTCGTATCACGATTAATACTCCTAAAAATTCTAACTCTATATGTTCCTGTAGTAGATGTTGTAAAATCAACGACTTCATAAGGATTATCCCACGAATTAGAACTACCAACGGTGCCTCCATTTGGATTATAAACGGTTAAATCTAAATCCATACCTATAGGATGTGCATCTCCTCTATGGTCGTAAGTATAAGTTCCACTATTTAACCAAGAAATAGCAACACGAACTTCCTTACCTGCAGTTAAATTAACATTCCAATCTATATAACCATTATTTGGAACATCATCTGTAGAATCAATAGTTGAATATGAGTTATTTGTTCCTTCCCAATAATTATTAATCGTATTATAATAAGTACGATAAAAATCAATACCTCCTACCCCTACTTTGCCAACTCCTCCACTTATACTATTAGTTGCACCTGAAAGCATTAGTGCTTTTAAATAATAAGGGCGAAGTTCTAACCAACTATATGCTGACATCAAATCAGCTGCAAATCCTGCTGCATGAGGTGATGCCATACTTGTTCCAGTCTTTGTATGTCCACCTGCTGTAATATTTGTCCCAGGAGCAGAAAGTTCAGGTTTTTGATTACCTGTTTCAGGGTTATTATATCTTGAGCTAATATGAATAACATCATTACTATCATCATAATTTCCAACTGTAATAGCATTAAGCGCTTTTCCTGGAGATGTTACATTAATGTCATCTAATATAAAACTGAAATCATCTGGATCTTGTCTAAGATTTCCAGCTGATTTAAAAACAGCTATATTATCATCATAAATATGATTATCTAACTCTTTATCTCTTGTTGTATAATCAGTAGTATAATCAGTAGCATAAGAGTGGTTCTCTACATAAATGCTGGGATTACCTCCTGTACCATCTAAATCATCTGCTGTAGGGAGTATCCCTCCATCTCTACAATAAATATAAGAGTTTGGTGAAACACCACGAATAATTGCACTTACATTTTCACTATGGTCATCTGTAGAACCAGCTAAACGAGTATAATTAGTTATATGTACTGGTGTTGTATTAGGACACCCAACCTCACTCATATAGATTCCTATATCATTGCCTTGTATAGCATTATTATTTAATACTTCAGGGTCAATATTAGTCGATAGCATTGCACTAATTAGATCATTTGTAGGCTCAATGAATAATTCCATACTAACTATTAAATCTTTATTTTTTAAAGCAAACTTCTCTAATTCACCTTTTTTAAGTTTTAAAATAATTGAACTTCTAGCATTTTTATATGCTTTTAAAACAGAGTTATCTTTTTCTAACTTATTTATTTTAGCAAAACTCTCTATCTTTTTTCTCATTTTATCTTCACGAATTTTTCTAGCTTTTTTTAACTTTTCTGCTCTTTTCTTATCTTTCTCCTTAAGAGTCTTTTTATCAATTATTTGCCCATTAAGTTTTATCTCTTCCTCTTCACCACTAATTCCTATATGAACTTCCATTGTAGATGGCTTTTCATCTAAAACTATATTTTCGTGTTTTAGAGCAACTATTACTTCTAAAATTTCATCATCAGAAACAAAACCTAACTCACCAGCTTTAATTTTCAATATATCTTTTAATTTTCCTGAAAATAGACTTTTATCTTTTGATTTTAATAGAGATGGGTCTATCTCTTTACCATTTTTATCAACCACTTTACTAAAAAAATTTCCATTTTCATCCATATACTTTATAGACTTAATAACTTGACCATTATAAACTTTCTCTTTAGAAAATAGAATAGTCTCTTTCTTAGTAGATGAGTCTGAGCTATTAGCCTCTACCCCCCCCCACTATCAGCATTGATGCAACAATTGCAATTTTACTAGACTTTAAAAACATTAATTCTTTCCTTAATTTTTATTCTACAATAAAGTAGTAAGAAATAGTATAACACTTAAACATTAATTTAATATAAAATACTAATAAAAAATAATTACTAATATTATATAT
>JADGEE010000134.1 GCA_016744535.1 Campylobacteraceae bacterium | reverse complement strand
TAAAGTATCAAATGAAACTATCAAAAGCCTTTCTGGTTTTCAATATATACTAAATGCTTTAAAACTAATTTATTGAATTATTTTTAGGAATTGGTATTATTTTAAAAAGTAACTAGTTTAATTTTATAAAATAGAGGTATATACAGATGTTTAAAATAATAATCTTAATCACAGCGATAGTTCTTGCGATCAATGCAGAGGCATTTAAAAAGTTAGATAAGTTGATTCTTAGTGGTCCAATGGCTTCAGTTTCACATCCAATGCTCCATATGATAGATAATGCTACTCTAAACGATATAGCACATAATATAGAGTTTATTATGTGGAAAAATCCTGATGAACTACGAGCATTAAGCCTTCGTGGAGGAGCAAATTTTATAGCTGTTCCAACAAATGTTGCGGCTAACCTTTATAATAAAGGAGTGGATATTAAGTTACTAAATGTTTCTGTCTGGGGAGTTTTAGGAATGATTACAAGGGATAAAAACAAAAAAAAATTAACTGATTTTATAGGCTGTGATATTGCAATGCCTTTTCGTGCTGATATGCCAGATATACTCTTTGAAGAGATAGTTAAAAAGCAAAATTTAAATCCTAAAAAAGATTTTAACTTAAAATATGTTGGCTCACCGATAGATGCTATGCAGATGTTAATTATGAGAAGAGTTGATCATGCTCTTTTAGCAGAACCAGCTATCTCAATGGCACTAAGAAAAACTGCCTCTTTTCCTTTGAATATTATCGCACCTGATTTATATAGAAGTGCAGACTTACAAAAGGAATGGGGAGAAGCTTTTAAGGTAGAGAGTAAAATTCCTCAAGCAGGAATAGCACTTATTGGAAAACAAAATGATTATGTTGTAAAAAGATTTAATGAAGAGTATAAAAAATCACTAAAGTGGTACAAAACACATCCAAAAGAAGCTGGAAAATTAGTTACAAAGTATATTGCAATGTTAGATGCAGATGCAATAACAGATAGTATAGAGTATGTTCAGTTAGACTATGTAAATGCACAAGATTCAAAAGCTGACTTAGAGTTCTTTTTTAATATTTTGATAAATAATAAACCCAAAAGTATAGGAAACCATATTCCAGATAATAAATTTTATCTTCAAAAGAAATTACATTAGGAATTAGTTTGAAATTTATTATTAAAATTATTAAAGATTTTCCAGCATATTTATGGAGTGGTTGGGGTGCAATTGCATCCATACTACTCTTTATAGCATTTTGGGATATGGGTAATCAGATCTACGGCGACTTAGTACTGCCCTCACCACTAAAGACATTTCAAACACTAATATTTATGTTACAAGATGATAGCGTTTGGGTTGAGATAAATACTACTTTATATCGTGCAACTATTGGATTTGGACTATCTTTAGTTTTTGGAACTGCTTTAGGGCTATTCGCTGGTTTTTTCGCAACTACTTCTATGATGAGTCGCCCTATTGTTACTATTTTAGTTGGTATGCCTCCTATCGCTTGGATAGTTCTTGCAATGATTTGGTTTGGCATGGGCGATGAGACGGTTATTTTTACAATTGTAGTTGCTTCTTTTCCTATCATCTTTGTTGGAGCACTTCAAGGAACTCGAACACTTAATGGTGATTTAAAAGAGATGGCAGACAGTTTTAATCTACCTTGGCATATGAAATTTATGGATATCTACTTTCCTCATATATTCTCTTATGTTTTTCCTGCTTGGGTAAGTGGGCTTGGAATGAGTTGGAAAATAGTTATTATGGCAGAACTTCTTGCAACAAGCAATGGAATGGGAGCACTTCTAGCAGTTTCTCGTTCTCAACTTGATACGCCAACAGCCTTAGCACTTGTATCTATAATGATAAGTTCACTCATGTTTATAGAGTATATCATTTTAGAACCGATTAAAAAAGAGGTTGAGTTATGGAGAAATTAGAGGTAAAAAATTTAAATCATCATTTTGGTTTTACAGAGATACTTAAAGATATAAATTTTACACTCTCTAAAGGAGAAGTTCTCTCAATAGTCGGACCAAGTGGTGGTGGAAAAACTACTCTAATGCACCTTTGTGCTGGATTATTAGATGTAGAAGAAGGAACTATCTCAAATACCTTTGTTAGCACTGCCTTTGCTTTTCAAGAGGGGCGATTACTTCCTTGGAAAAATGTTATAGACAATATTACTTTAGGACTCTTAGCTAAAGGTGAGCGTAAAAGTAGTGCCGTTAAAAAAGCACAAGAGATAGCTATAAAGTTTGGTTTAGAAGAGAGTGATTTTGATAAATTTCCTAAAGATTTAAGTGGTGGTATGAAACAGCGTGTAAGTTTTGCAAGAGCTTTAGTTACAAAACCCTCTCTTCTTTTTCTTGATGAACCATTTTCATCACTTGATATTGGACTTAAGAGAGAGTTACAAACTATTCTTATAAAGATGATAGATAAAAAAGAGATAAGTATGCTTTTTATAACACATGATTTAATGGAAGCTATACGACTTAGTGATGAGATACTTCTACTAAAGACCAACCCAGGGCATATAGTAAAAAAATTCTCTTATGAATTAGTGCAGAGTGAACGCAATGATAAGTATGTTTATGCAGAGAGTGCAAAAATATTGCAAGATTCAGAGATAATAGAGACTTTTGAACTGGAGTTAAAATAATGAAACAAGAGATAGTAAAAGAGAAGTTACACGCGACAAGTCATTATTTGTATTATCCTGATGAAGATAATATTCCTCCATATTTAGCCTATGGATTTCGTCCAGCATTTTTACTTTTAGCTCCATATATGGTATTAAATATCATTTTATGGGGACTTGTTTGGAGTGGTATTTTAAATATAGAATTTATGAATGATACTCTCACTTGGCATATTTATGAGATGCTTTTTGGCATACTCACAGCAGGAGTTTTAGCATTTTTAGCTACTGGACTTCCTGAACTATTTCCTGGTATGGTTCCTTTTGTAGGGAAACGCTTAAAGTATATCATCTATCTTTGGATAGCTGGACGAGTAAGTTTTTGGTTTATTGATTATGTTGGTGTTTATATAACTGCATTTTTAAATCTTGCTATGCTTGGTTGGATTATCTGGTTTGCAAGAGATACCCTCCTTGACAAGCTCCAACGCCATGCTTCACTAGGTTATACAGCAGTAACACTTTTCATCATAGAAGTTTGGTTTTTTGCATCTCAAGCAGGACTTGTTAAGACTTACTCAATAGATATTTTAAAAGTAGCTCTTGGTGCAATAGTAGTACTTATACTCTTAGTACTTCGTCGTGTAAATATGGAAGCGATAAATGAGCTTATGGAAGATAAGGGTATAGATGATATTTTCTTATCTCGTCCACCAAAAACTAACTTAGCTATTTTTACAGTTATAGTTTTTACTGTGGTAGAGTTTTTTTATCCTCAAAATTCCGTTTTAGGCTGGTTAAGTCTAGCTGTGGCAACTGCTATTCTTGGCATTACAAGTGAGTATAAACTCCAAAATAAATTTATACTAAATCAACCCTATGTTATCTATCTTGGTTCTATCTATGTAATGTTCTCTTTAGGTTATGGGCTTATAGGATGGGATTTACTAAATCCTAACATTAATGGCATTAATCACTTTAGACACTTTATTACAAGTGGAGCGATAGGTCTTGCATACATTGTTATTATGACTATTATTGTGTGGATTCATACAGGTCGTCATCTCACATCAAATTTATACACTCACTTAATGGTTGGGCTTATAATAGTAGCTACTTTTATGCGTGGATTAATTCCATTTTTTCCTGAATATATAAGTGAGTTATATTTATACTCCGCAATACTCTGGTCTATTCCATTTATGATATATATTAAAGTCTTTTTTAACTTTTTAATTACTCCTAGAGCAGACGGGATTAAAGGATAAAGTTTATGAACTTGTTCCAAAAGTAAATTTAATTAAAAAGTAATATACTTTTTTCAATATTAAGATTAAGTTTTTTACTTCTACAAAATATTTTTTTATTTAAAAGAGTTTAGTCTTCTTTTATCAAAGGTATTGACAATTTTTTAGATTTCCGTTAGAATTTTAGCACTTAAATATAATGAGTGCCAATTAAAATATAGGAGTTAATATAATGAATTTTAAACCTTTAGGATTAAGATTACTAGTTGAGAGAGTTGAAGAAGCTACTAAAACAGCCACAGGAATTATAATTCCTGATAGTGCGAAAGAGAAACCATTAACCGCGAAAGTTGTAGCAGTTGGAAATGAGATTGATACAGCAATTATTAATGTTAATGATGAAGTTGTATTTGCTAAATATGGTGGAACTGAAATTAACCTTGAAGGAAAAGAGTATTTGGTATTAAATGTAGATGATGTACTTGGTGTTTTAAAATAAATTAATAAAAATATAAAAATTATAGGAGATATATATGTCAAAAGAGATTCATTTTTCAGACGATGCAAGAAATAGACTTTTTGAAGGTGTTAAAAAATTAAATGATGCTGTAAAAGTTACAATGGGACCTAGAGGAAGAAATGTTTTAATTCAAAAAAGCTTTGGAGCACCAAGTATTACAAAAGATGGTGTTTCAGTTGCAAAAGAAGTTGAATTAGCTGATAATATCCAAAATATGGGTGCTCAACTTGTAAAAGAAGTAGCTTCTAAAACTGCTGATGAGGCAGGAGATGGAACTACAACTGCAACAGTTTTAGCAACATCAATTTTTAAAGAGGGACTTAGAAATATTACAGCTGGTGCGAATCCAATCGAAGTGAAAAGAGGAATGGATAAAGCTTGTGCAGCGATAATAAGTGAACTTAATAAAATATCAAAAGAAGTAAAAGATAAAAAAGAGATTGCACAAGTTGCTACAATTTCGGCAAATTCTGATGTAAAAATTGGTAATTTAATAGCTGAAGCTATGGATAAAGTTGGAAAAGATGGTGTAATTACTGTTGAAGAAGCTAAAGGAATTACTGATGAGTTAGAAGTAGTTGAGGGTATGCAATTTGATAGAGGTTATCTTTCACCATACTTCGTAACTGATGCAGAAAAAATGGAAGTTGTACTAGATGCACCATATATTTTACTATATGATAAAAAGATATCTAGCTTGAAAGATTTACTTCCAATTTTAGAACAACTTCAAAAAACTGGAAAACCTCTTTTAATTATTGCTGAAGATATTGATGGTGAAGCGTTAGCTACACTTGTTTTAAATAAATTAAAAGGTGTTTTAAATATAACTGCGGTAAAAGCACCTGGATTTGGTGATAGAAGAAAAGCAATGCTTGAAGATATTGCAGTTTTAACTGGTGGAAGTGTAATCACTGAAGAGTTAGGAATGACGCTTGAGGGAGCTACACTTGAGAATTTAGGACAAGCTGCAAGAATTATCGTAGATAAAGATAATACAACAGTTGTTAATGGTAGTGGAGATAGTGCTAATGTTGAATCAAGAGTTTCACAAATTAAAGCACAGATAGCAGAGACTACAAGTGATTATGATAAAGAGAAACTTCAAGAGAGACTTGCAAAATTAAGCGGAGGAGTTGCTGTAATTAAAGTTGGAGCATCAACTGAAGTTGAGATGAAAGAGAAAAAAGATAGAGTTGATGATGCTTTAAGTGCAACAAAAGCTGCTGTTGAAGAGGGGATTGTAATTGGTGGAGGAGCTGCATTAATTAGAGCAGAAGCTAAAGTTGAGCTTAATCTTTGTGGTGATGAGCAAATAGGTTCAGAAATTATAATGAGAGCTGTTAAAGCACCAATGAAACAAATTTCAGAAAATGCTGGATTTGATGCTGGTGTTGTTGTGAATTCAGTTGAGCAAAATTCAAATGAAAATATTGGGTTTAATGCTGCAACTGGTGAGTATGTAGATATGTTTGAAGCTGGAATTATCGACCCAGTTAAAGTTGAAAGAATAGCACTACAAAATGCGGTTTCAGTTTCAAGCTTACTTCTTACAACAGAAGCTACAATTTCAGATTTAAAAGAGGAAAAAGAAGCAACAATGCCTCCAATGCCTGATATGGGCGGAATGGGTGG
>JADGEE010000133.1 GCA_016744535.1 Campylobacteraceae bacterium | reverse complement strand
AATAAAGAAAAGGTATAAACCATCAAATAAAAATAAAAGTCCTCTACGGGCTTATTTGATAGCTTTAAAATGATTTTTATATTTTTAGCTTTTTTAAGGGGGCTTTTGATTATTTGAAAATTCTAATTTTTAAATTTGATTTTTTTTGAGTTCTGATTATACTCTTTCTTGGCTTAGTAGAACCAAATATCAGCAGTAAATCAATTCAAAAAAATAAGGTGTGAACTCATACCTGTTTCAAAGTGTCTAAAAAATTAAATCCAAAATTTAAGCTTTTCTAAAATTCAGATTTTTAATAAATCTTCATAATTTTCAGAACTTGAAATAAAAATATTTCCTTTCTCATTTTTTGAAATTCCTCTTTTTCCTAATTGCTTATTAAATCTAGCTTTTATTTTTTTTCGGTTTTTGATTTCTAAACCCCTATCTAAAAGCATTTTTGATAAATCAATTTTTAATTCTTGGGGGTTTTTCTCTTGTGGCTCTTGAAAATTTTGAGCCTTTGAATTTTGTTTAATTATTATTTGTTCGCTCTGCTCTTGTTGTGGGGCTTTAATTTGTAAAAGTCTGCCGTTTTCTCTCTCTAGCAAATTACAAGTAAGTTTTAAAGTGTTGATATGTTCGGTTTGTTGCTCTTGTGATTTTTTAAACTCTGTAATTAATTCATTTTTACCTTTTAATTCTCCCCTTATTTCGGCTACTTCAAGCCTTAAACTTTCTAATTCTTTTAACTCTTCCATTGGTTTATCGTTGCTAAAGAGTGTTTTTTCCGTCGGTTTTACAACGGTTTTAATAATCCATTTTTCTTGTTTACCAAATTTTCTTTTTTCGGCTTTTAACTCGCCTTTTTTTATTTGATATAAGATTTTATCTTTGTTTATTCCTGTCTCTTGCTGATATTGTAAGACTGTTAATTCTCTTATATTTTCCATTTTTACACTCTTTTTCACGGTCTTTCCGTTGGTTTATGTTATAAATTCCGTCGGTTTAAATATATGTAAAACCGCCTTAAATACAAATAAAAATATTTAAAGAGTGTAAAATTACTAAAAAAACCGTTGAATATTACAACGGTTTTTTCTACTGTTTATTTTAACTTTTAAATTCTTTTAAAAGTTCTAACTCTAAGTATTTTTTTAATTTAAAATTTACTTTTTCAAAGTCTTCTAATATTTCTAAAAGTTCTTTTTTATTTATAAAATTTCTTTTTATATTTTGATTTAATAAAGTGAACATAGTTAAGGTATCTACCTTTTGAAACTCCGAAACTCTTAAGCCTTTCTTTTCATCTATAAATAAAAATAAGTCAAGTTCTTTAGCTAATACTATCGCTTCACTCTCTCCATCGTCTAGCTTTGGAATATCTTTTGAACCTGTTATTAATTCTAAATATAGTTTTTCATTTTTAATATCTCTTTTTTCAATATTTTTAGCATTATTAATAAAATTAAAAACTTTATCTTTTTTTTCTTTTATTTCATCATATACTTTTTGAGGTATGATAATTTTATCTACAAAGTTTTCTAAAAGATAAAATCTATTTGATTTTATTAAGATTATAAGGGGGCTTGTATCACTAATTATAATTTGTTTCATATATTTTATACTTTTGGATTTTTAAAGAATTTTTTTTCAAAATTTTTTATTCTCTCTTTTTCTTCTTCAAGGTCGTAATCAGCATAATAAACATCATATTTATTTAATAACTCTAAAACATCCTCTTTATGTATTCCTAATTTTTCAGCTATCTCTCCAGTGCTTAAATCCCCTCTTTCATAAGTTTTAGCTAATGCCCTCTCATTTTTTTCTTTATTTTTTAAAAAATCGACTATTTCATTTATAAGTTTTTGAGTATCGCCTTTAAAATCTTTTTTTACCCTTTGTTCTATGAAAGGGTTTTGTATTTGAACTGTAAGCATAATTTTACCTTTGATTATAAATAAATTATTTCACTAATTATATTAAAATACTAATTAAATACAAGTGCTTAAAATTGTTAGTAAAAACTAATAATTCTATACTTTATAAATTTTTAATCATCTTTTTTATATCTGAAATTTTCATATTTTCTAACTCATTTTTTGAAAATATAGCTACTAAATAAATTTTATTATTACTATCTAATACATAAGTAATTACTCTATATCAACCACTTTTACCTTTATTTGATGAGTTGTTTTCTAGTCTTATTTTATAAGTTTTATCTCCTAATGGTATTCAGATTTTAGGATTTTCTAATAGCTTATTATGTAGTTCTTGTATATCTTGACTTAAGTTATGAAATTTTTTAGAGTATTTTTTTAATTTTTTAAAAAATGGTTTTGTATATTCTATTTGATACATATTTTTTTATTTTAGTTCTTTTAATACTTCTTCTAAACTCATACTTTTTGCTTTACCTTGTTGTATTAGCTTTACTTCTTCAAAACCTTGTTTAAGTTCTTCGTTTACCCTATAAAGCTTTATTGAGCGAACTAAATTTTCAATAAATACTTTATCATTTTTTTTACAATCTTCTTGATAAAAAGACTTGATTGTCTCATTATTTTCAATTTGAGGATTATTTGAAATTGCTACTCACATAATTTATATATTTAATTATAATTTATTTAGTCTATTATATTAAAATACTAATTAAATACAAGTGCTTAAAATTGTTAGTAAAAACTAATAAATATTTATAAAGGCTTGATTTAATCTCTCTTTAGTATATACTGAAATTAGTATATCAACTAATAAGCTTTAATGAATGAATACAAATAGAGTATTTTGGAGTGAAGAAAAAAATCAAAAATTAAAAGATGAGAGAAATATAAGCTTTGAAGATATAGAAAAAGCCATTTTAGAAAAGAAAGTTTTAGATATTATTCCACATTACAATAAAGAAAAATATCCACATCAAAAAATTATAATAGTAAAACTTAATAATTATATTCATTATGTGCCATTTGTAATTGATTGAGATAAGTTCTTTTTAAAAAATATTATACCTAGTAGAAAACTTAACAAAATATATAATAAAAAATAATATTATGAAATTACCACAATACACAAAAGAGGAGTTAGAAATAATTGATTATATAGAGAATAAAAATCCACAGAGCGACCCAAAAGCAACGAAAATAATTAATGAACTTACACAAGCAATTAAATGAGATTATAATAATAACAAAAGAAGAAAACAAATAAGTTTTAAGATTTTAGAAGATGATTTAAAAGGATTAAAAAATAAGGCTTCTATTGAGTGAATACCATATCAAACTCTTTTAAATTCTATTATTCATAAATATCTAAATTGAACTTTAATAAATAAATAATTTGATTGTTTTTAAAGGCTCTTTAAAAAAGCCGAAAAATAACCCCTAATTTAAGGGATTATTGAAGTAAGAATTTAATGTTTAAGAGATTATAGGTTTTAAAACAATGAATAATTATATTTTTCTTTTCTCCTAGCAAAATTCTTTAATCTTCTTCTACCTTAACCTTTTTCTCTAGCTTAGGTTTTTTTATAAAATCCTCTATTTTATTTTTTTTTCTGTACTCTTCAAAATATTTAGTTCTGTCTTTTTGCATTTTAAACCTTTGTGAAAAATATAAACTCCTAGCATTTTAAAACTCACAAAGGGGGATTACAAGGGGGCTTGACCCCCTTGTCAAGTTAAGAGTAGTAACTACTACTCACACTTGCTATACCAAAAAGCAACGATTTCAGCAAAGATTTTTATTTGTGAAAAGTCTAGCACTTTTTAGATTAAAAAAAAGATTAAATTTATAATTTATTTTAAGCTTTGAAATAGAGTGAGTAGGTGGATTTTTTAGAGTAGATTTTTTTAAAAAAAGATTAGCCTTTTATAATTGATTTATATATTTCAAAACTAATACCTAATTTTTGAGTTAAAATATAATCTGTAAATTTAGATACAAAAGTTTTACTAGCTAACTTTAAATTTAATTGTGAAGGTTTAAAAATTTCATTAGGCTTATTTAAAGCAATCCGTAAATCTTCTAATTGTGTTTTATTAATATTTCTTATATCTATTTTTAAAAAATCTATGATATAACTTATCGGTTTATCTTCGTGAAAAATATTTATAAACTCTTTTAAAAAGATAGTAATATTTTCTTTATTTTCGGCTAAATATTCATTTACTTTGTTGTTTTTATAAGCTTTAAATTTATTTTTAATTAACTGCTCTTGCTCTTCTATGCTTGAAATATGTTTCTCTGTTTGTATAGGTCTTGTTTCTCTTTTAACTTCTTTTTGCTCTCTATCTGTGCTTTGCTGTCGGTCTTGCTCTTTAGTTTCAGCTATATATTCATTCCCTGACTTCATATTTTTTAAAATACCCATTAAATAACCTGCTATATTGCCTTTTTCAATACCTCCCTTAGTTTTTTGAGTTAAAGCAATTTCTAAACTATCCTCAATATTGGCTATTGTATGCTCTTTACAAATTTTTATAGCTTGTTTTTCACTTACTCCTAATTTTAAAAGTTTCTCTAGTTGATACTCTTTGTTCGATATGTCAATATTTTGAGTTTGTGGGCTTTCTAGTGCTAGTTTAGGCTTATTTTTTTGAATTATTATAAATGTTATCGATGTTATTTTTCTACCTGTTTTATGCTCTTTATATTCAAAATATATATCGCATTTTTCTTTTAGTTCTCTTTCGGCTTGAAGTATAACTCTTCTTTTAAAATCTTTATATGCTTTATATTGCTTCGGCTCTATTGCTAGATATTTTCTTAATTCATCAATCGTAAAAGCTCTTTTTCCTATTGTTTCATATTGCTTTAATAACTCATATAAGCGAATACTATAAAAACTTTTTAAAGTCAGCACATTTTCAGCATTATAAGTTGTAAAAGTCTCTTTTAAACTTAATAAATAAGGTCTCATTTTTGGCGAAAATTCTAACTCAATAAGTCCATTTTTATAAAAATATTTAGCACTTGAAAAAATACTAATTACTAAAACCCCATCTTTTTCAGGTATTGTAAAAGTTTTTTCAACTAATCTATTAATACTTTGCTTTAAAAGGTCATAATGCTCGTCTCCTAAACCAAATTCTTTTAATAAGTCTTTTGCTGAAAATTGATATTTCTTAAAATCTTCATCATCAGGCTGAACCCTTGTAACTAACCGACACAATAATTTAGCTTGTGTTGGTGTGAGTTTATAACTAGCTTCTATAAAATCATTATGCTTTGTTATTTTCCGTTTGTTTGTATCCATTCTTAGCCTATTTAATTATTATTTTTAGAATAATATATTTATTTAATAGGTCTTGTCAATAAAAAAGTCCTTTTTCACACCCATTCCGTCCTTTTTCACACCCATTCCGTCCCTTTTTCACACCCATTCCGTCCTTTTTCACACCCATTCCGTCCTTTTTCACACCCATTCCGTCCCTTTTAGTCTTCAAAAATGGCTTAACGATGGTAGCTACTGACACCCCTAAAACACTTAAAACAATTAAACTTGTTAAAAAACATTTAAAACAAGAAAATTTTTGAAAATTCAAGTATAAAATTACTCGCTTTTATTTTTTTTGTTTGTTATGAAAAAAGGAAATTTTTTCATAACACTCAAAAAAATTTTATTAGAGAATTTTTGAAAAGAAAAAAGTTTTAATTTACAAAAACTGAATTTTGACAAAAATCTAAAAAAAAGATTTCGCTCTGTAAGGCGAAAACGATATACAAAAAAATTAAAGTTTTATCATTTCGCCTAAATTTTAATTATATTTTTTTTTCTCATTTTATAAAAATTAGCAGTTTTTTAATTTAAGTTTTGGCTTAAAATTCAGTTTTATTTTTTAAAGGCTTCAAACTCAACCAAAAAAATTACTTCGTGTGAATTAAAAAAGTTTTGATTTTTAAGTAAAAATATAAAGATTTCGGCAAATTTTACTTTTTAAGTCGAAGACCACTTTTAAAATAGTATTATTTAAGCTTTTAAGGTATCTAGGAGTTTTATAAATAAAGAAAAGGTATAAACCATCAAATAAAAATAAAAGTCCTCTACGGGCTTATTTGATAGCTTTAAAATGATTTTTATATTTTTAGCTTTTTTAAGG
>JADGEE010000132.1 GCA_016744535.1 Campylobacteraceae bacterium | reverse complement strand
AGAGTTAAATCAAATTAATAATATAACTAATGGTTTAAATAATAAAATTAAAAATTTACAAAATGAACTTATACTAATATATAATGGAAAAAGTTGGAAAATAACAAGACCTCTTAGAAAAATCAAACTATTGTTTAAAAAATGAGAATATCTAATAAAGAGTTAATGAATATAAGTAAATAAAAGAGAAAAAAATGATTAAAAAAATGTGGAGATATCTAAAATATTTAAAATGGAAAAGAGTTATAAAAAAAAGTGGATTGTTTTCTGAAAAATATTATCTGCTTACTTATGAAGATGTAAGAAGAGCCGATATTGACCCTATTAATCACTATATTAGATATGGAGCAAAAGAGGGAAGAAATCCAAATGAAGAGTTTAATACAAATTCTTATTTAACTAAAAATAAAAATATAGATATTGAAAAAATCAATCCTTTTTATAGTTTTATAGTTTTGAAAAAAAAAGAAGAAAAGTTTTTAAAGACAAAACTAGAAATAGAAAAAGAACCACAATTAATAAAAAAATTTATTTTAACTATAAAAGAAGAAGGGCTAAAAAAAGCTTTAAATAAAACAAAAAAATTTTTGAATAAAACTCAAGTAGTAGAAATAGATCAACAAAAAGCTTATAAATATATAGCTCCTTTATTAACTGAAGAGATTAAGAGAGAGATAAAAGAATTTAAAAATAAACCTTTAATTTCTATTATTATGCCTGTTTATAATGTGGATTCAAAATGGCTTAATTTAGCTATCAACTCAATTGAAACTCAATGGTACGATAATTGGGAATTATGTATTATTGATGATAAAAGTACGAATAAAGATACTTTGAAATATTTAAAAAAAATAATAAATAATAAAATAAAAATAAAATATTTAGAAAACAATTTAAATATTTCAGGAGCTTCAAATGAAGCTTTAAAGTTAGCTAATGGCGAATATATAGCTTTAATGGATAATGATGATGAGATAACAATTAATGCCCTTTATGAAGTAGTAAAAACCATCAATGAAACTAAAGCAGAATTTATATATAGTGATGAGGATAAATTAGAAATGGATGGAACTTTTAGTGCTCCTCATTTTAAGCCTGATTTTGCACCTGATATGTTTTTATCTCAAAATTATATAAGTCATCTATCTGTTATAAAAAAAGAGCTTATTAATAAAGTTAATGGTTTTACAGTAGGATTAGAGGGTTCACAAGACTATGACTTATATTTAAAAGTTTTAGAACATACAAATAAAATTAATCATATTCCAAAAGTACTCTATCACTGGAGAAAAATTCCTGGCTCTACTGCTGTTGAATTTAGTGAAAAATCATATGCTCAAGAAGCAGGAAAAAAAGCATTAATAAATGCAATGAAAAGAAGAAATATAGAAGGAGATGTATTATATGGTAAATATTATGGAACTTATAGAGTAAAATATGATATCAAAAATAATCCTTTAGTAAGTATTATTATTCCTTTTAAAGATAGACCTAAACTTTTAACTATGTGTATAGAATCAATTTTAAATAAATCCACATATAAAAATTTTGAAATAATAGGTATAAGCAATAATAGTTCTGAACAAGAAACTTTTAAAAATATGAAAAGATTAAAAAATCTAGATAATAGAGTTAAATTTTATGAATATAATGTTCCATTTAATTATTCTAAAATAAATAATTATGCAGTAAAGAATTATTCAAAAGGAGAATATATTATTCTTTTGAATAATGATATTGAAATTATTTCACCAAATTGGATTGATAATATGTTAGAACATTCTCAAAGAGAAAAGGTAGGTTGTGTGGGTGCAAAACTCTACTATCCAAATAATACTATTCAACATGCTGGTGTAATAATAGGGCTTGGTGGAGTTGCTGGACATTCACATAAACATTTTACAAAAGATCATAGAGGGTATTTTTTTAGATTAAATTTAATACAAAATTTATCATCAGTAACAGCAGCTTGTTTAATGATCAAAAAATCTATTTTTTTAAAAATTGGTGGATTAAATGAAGAGAAATTAAAAATAGCTTTTAATGATGTTGATTTTTGTTTAAGAGTTAGAGAAAAAGGATATGAAAATATCTTTACACCATATTGTGAAGCATATCATTATGAATCTATTTCTAGAGGTTATGAAGATAATCCAGAAAAAGTAAAAAGGTTTAATAGTGAAATAGAGTATGCTAAAAAAAGGCATAAAGAAGTGTTAAAATCAGGTGACCCTTATTATAATCCAAATTTAACACTAGATAGAGAGGACTTTAGTTTAAAATAAAAATATATTTTAAACTAAATTTCACTATTTTTATCATCTGGATATAAGTATAAAAAGCTAAAAACTTATATAATATTAACTTAATATAGTCTATACTCCGTATAGAATTTTATTTTTAGAGGTAGAACAGATTATCCAGTATAGTATTTAAATAATTATAGAAAAATATTAAAAAAAAGGAAATTAAATTTATGAATATACTATCAATAGATAGAGCAGATTATTTAGGCTTAATTATGGTTTTAAAGCTATTAAAATTAGGTCACAGTAAAATAAATAAAGATAGAAAAGATTTTAAATGTTTGATATAATATTTATTAATCCTGGTGATAGAAAAGTTGTATTTCAAGATTTAGGTAAAGATGTTTCAGCTATTGAACCACCCTATTTAACTCTATCATTTGCTACATATTTACAAAATCAAGGTTTTAAAGTAAAAATAATAGATGCAAATGCAGAGGATATTTCTCCTAAAGAAATTTCAAATATACTAAAAAATTTAAATCCAATTTTGGTATCAATTATAGTTTATGGAAATCAGCCTTCAGCTTCTACTCAAAATATGTCCATAGCTGGTAAAATTGCAACAACTATAAAAAATAATACTAACTTACCAATAGTTATGGGAGGGCTTCATATATCTGCTCTTCCTAGACAGACTATGATAGAAGAGAAAATAGATTTTGCTATAGACGGAGAAGAACAACTTCCCTTAAAAGAACTTATATTATCTTTAAAAAGTAATAAAAAATTTTCAAAGATAGAAGGTCTTTGGTATCGTGAAAATGGTATTATAAAAAATAATACTAGAGCTAAATTAATAAATAATTTAGATGAATATATGCCTATAGCTGACTGGAGTTTATTACCTATACAAAAATACAGAGTTCATAATTGGCACTGTTTCGATGATATAGAAAATAGAACTCCATATGCTGCTATATATACCTCTTTAGGTTGTCCATACAAATGTACATTTTGTTGTATTAATGCTCCGTTTGGAAAATCTACTATTAGATACCGAAATCCAGAAATAATAGTTAATGAAATAGAAATTTTGAATCAAAAATATGGTATAAAAAATATTAAATTTATAGATGAAATGTTTATTCTTGATGAAAGACATTACATGAAAATAGCAGATTTATTAATTGATAAAAATTTAGATTTAAATATTTGGGCATATGCTAGAGTTGATACTGTAAAAGAGCATACATTAGAAAAATTAAAAAAAGCAGGTTTTAATTGGTTAGCACTTGGAATTGAATCAGCTAGTTCAGATGTAAGAGATGGTGCTTCAAAAAAGATGAGAGTAGATGATATATTAAGTATAGTTAAAAAAATACAAAAAAGTGGTATAAGAGTTATTGGTAATTATATTTTTGGACTTCCAGATGATACCTTAGAATCTATGCAAGAAACATTAGATATGGCAAAAGAGTTAAATTGTGAATTTGCAAATTTCTATTGTGCTATGGCATATCCAGGTTCAAAACTTTATACTACTGCAATAGAAAATAGTTGGAAACTTCCAGATGTATGGCATGGATATTCTCAACATTCATATATAATGCAACCACTTCCTTCAAAATATATTTCAGCAAAAGAGATAGTTAAGTTTAGAGATAATGCTTTTCATGAATATTTTGAAAACCCAAAATATCTTAATATGCTTGAATATAAATTTGGTAAAAATGTAAAAAAACATATGCAAGATATTACAAAAACAAGACTAAAAAGAAAGATTTTAGAATGATTAAAAAAGAAAAAGAAAAACATTTAAATCTAAGTTTTTATAGTTTTATATTTCTATTTTGGATTATAAGGTTAATAATAACTTCTGAACAAGAGACAAATATGGTATATGGTCCACATGATGGCTATTTATATGTAAGACGAGCATATAATCTATTTGTAAATGGTACATTTGGAGACTATGATTCTTTGATATTATTAAAAAATGCTTTGATATCTTATATATTATATGCAGTTAGACAGTTGGGTATTTCGTATCATATATTTGTAGAAAGTATTGTATTAATTGGTAGTTTATATACATATTATATATTACAAAGGTTTATAACAAATAGAATATATATAGCACTTTTAATAACTATTATTACACTCTTTTTACCAGTAACTTATGATTATTTTTTCTTTTCTATTGGAAGAGAAAGTATATCTATTTCTATAAGTATACTTTTTATTTCATCATTCATTGGTGTTTTATATAATATATATCATCATATCAATGATAGGATATCTTATATTTCATTTAGTATATCTTTGTTAATTTTAGTCTATATTAGAGAAGAGGGAATATTGTATCTTTTCTTTCTATTTTTTATATATCTATATCAAATTTTAGCTTATAATAAATTTCTATTTAATAAAAATTTACTATTTGGATTTACAAAAAAAGCTAAGTTTATACTATTTAATTTAATTTTAATATTTTCTTTTGCTATGTTGTTAAACTATTCTACTTATAAAATGTATGGTATATTTATTCAAAATGATTTTTCAAGTGGTAACTTTCCCAAATTAATAAACTCATTAAGAAGCATTAAGTCAGAAAATAGAGCTAAATATATTTCAATTCCAAGAGATGTTTTAGAAAAAGTAGCTTATCATATACCAGAAATGAAAAATATGCTTCTCTTATATCCAGCACCTCCTGGTAAAAATAGTGATTATTATAATAGATATGGTGTACATAATCAATGGAGTGATAGTCATAATCTTATATGGATAAAAGATGCTATATGGAATTCTAAAGTATCTAAAAATGCAGTAGAGTTACAAAAATTTTATTTTGATATTTCTCAAAAAATAGATAATTTATGTTATGAAAATATTTTGGATTGTGATACTAAAGCTACAGGATTAATTCGCAAACCAAACTCTATAGATGATTATTTATTATGGTTAAATGAGTTCAAAAATTCTATTTTAGATCCATTTAGATTAGGGTATTATCTTTTATCAAAAGGTGATAATGTAGTACATAATGATATGCTTAGTATTAAAACTTCATTACAGATTGGAAAAGAATTTGAGTACATAACAATGTCAAATTATGATCCTTTTTTGGATTATCTTCAAAGAAAAAAAGATATCAAAAAAGATAAAATTGATGATTTAGATATATTTAAATCAAATATTAAATATTGGCTTGATTATCCAGATGTTGCTAACTGTAATTGTCCTGTAGCTATACCAGATTCTTTGAAAAATCATTTGGAGAGTATTCCTGATTTAGATATAGAGTTTTTATTAAAAAACTCATCATTTAATAAAAACTCTTGGAAAAATAATATAAATCTTGCAGTTAAATTAGAATTTTTACTAAAAAATGAGTATACAGCTAGAAGTATAATGCAAAAATTAAATATAAATAGCTCTAAACTTGGAGCAGAAATACATTATATTAATAATGGTAAATATGAAGGTAGAAATTGGAAGTTAAATAAATTTAAAAAAAATAACTATCCACATTTAATAGTACATAAATCTTCTTTATCTTTTTTAAAAGAGTATATAGAATACATACACTATTTAATATATCTATTTCCAATAATGTTAATTTATATATTTATTATGTTATTTAAAAATTATAAATCAATATATAAACCTATATATTTTGCTTTTATTTCTGTATTAGGATTTTATTTATTATATTCTCTAGCAACAAGTATGATAGCTGTATCTATGGGAGGATTAGATGGTAGAATGTATTATACTATGAATCTATTTTTAATATTAATATCTATTATATCTACATTTATTTTTATTCAAGAAATTAA
>JADGEE010000131.1 GCA_016744535.1 Campylobacteraceae bacterium | reverse complement strand
ATTAATGTTATGATTTTCATTGTGAAATAACCTTGTTTTTATTGTTTTAAGCTCTTTAATTATAATGGTTATTTCACTTTATTTTGATAAAAGTATTAACAAGAAGGAGGCATTATTTAGCAAGATTAAAAAGGAAAAGTTTATCATATTCAAAATCAAATGATATGCTTAAATTATCTTTATCTATACTTTTTATTGAAAAAAATTGGTTATAAATTATTAATAGCTGTGAAAGAATGCAACGCCAAAAAGTTTTTAATTAAACTTCTGTATGTTTAGAATATGCTAAAATACAAAAACTTAAAAATTTGGAGATATGTAATGAATATTTTTATCCAAAAAGAGCCAATTGTAGATGATAAAGCAAATTTAATTGCTTATGAAATCAAATTTAAAGGTGTAGAAAACAACTTCAATGAATTAAGTGATAATTTTACAAATGATATATTTGATTTATTAGAAAATATTAAACTTGATAAAATTGAAAAAGAAAAAAAATTTTTTATTAATTTTAACTCTAAAATGCTATTTGAAAGTAGAATAAAAAAATTTCCTAAAGATAAGATTATTATAGATATAAATAGTAATGTTCAAATAGATGATAATATAATTAATAGATGTAAAGAGTTAAAAGAGTTAGGTTATAGCATTGCTTTAAATGATTTTGTAGATATTAAGAGTGAATTAATTAAATTTGTAGATTTTATAAAACTTGGTAAATTTACAATTGATGAGGGTATAGAGAAATTAAAAAACTCTAATATTAAATTGATATATAAAAGTGCTAATACAAAAAAAGAGTTTAATTTTTATAAAGAGTTAGGAGTTACTTACTTTAAAGGTAAATTTTTCTTAGAATTAACTATTAGAGATGGTAGCAAAATAAAGCCTGATGAGCTTACTCTATTTAGAATTTTGTCCCTTATTAATAAAAATGCAAAATTAGAAGAGGTTGTAGATGTTTTTAAACAAGCTCCAACTTTAAGCTTCCAGCTTTTAAATGTTTTAAATTCTCCACTTTTATCACTTAAAAAAGAGATTAACTCAATTAGACACGCAATAGTTTTATTGGGTCTTAATGCACTTAAAAAATGGGTAATGTTTTTAATCTATTTAGAGGGTGCAAGTGGTGAGGGTGGAAGTGAAAATTTTGAAGATAATGTACTCTCTAAAGAAGCAATTAAGAGAGCTAAATATATGGAACTTTTAGTTAGAGATGGAGATAAAGATAGTGCATTTATGACAGGTCTTTTATCTTTAATTGATGTAGCTCTCTCTACTTTAAAAGAGGAGATATTAAAACATTTTCAAGTAAATGATGATGTTAAATATGCAATTTTGAGAGAGAATGGAATTTTAGGAACATACTTAAAAATAATTAAAACACTTGAGCTAGAAAATTTTGAAGAGTTAATAATATTATTAAAAGAGGCAAAAATTACACCTGAAAATTTTAATAAAATTCAAAAAGAAGTCGTTACTCAATTATAAAGGTTAAAATTGGAAGAGGCAAAACTTATTGGACTTGGAATTGAAACATTTAAAATTGCTTTATATTTAGCACTTCCAACCCTATTAGCCGGTTTAGTTGCAGGTTTAGCGGTTAGTATATTCCAAGCTACAACTCAAATTAATGAGATGACTCTTAGTTTTATTCCTAAAATTATAATTGTAGTTTTAGTAATTATTATGACAATGCCTTGGATGATGAATATAATGATAGAGTTCACAACAAGACTTATAAATATGATTCCAACTTTTATATTTTAATTAATAGGATTAAAATGTTAGATGATAATTTTTCAAAAGGACATATAAGTATAAATTTATACTATGCTTTAATAAGTAAAGAATTAAGTGAAGATGAAAAAGCTAAATTCATTTCAGAAACTGTTGAAGAGATTGCTAGGAAATTTCCAAATTTAGAAAAACTATCAACAAAAGAGATTGAATCAACTAAAAGTAGATTTATAAAGTGGTTATTTGGTTTTTGGATTTCTCAAATGTTAGTATTTTTAGGGGTTGCTTTTTTTGTATTTAGAGCATTAAATATTTAATGTTGAAAACTATTGATTTTTCTAAATTCTCCAGTATTAAAATAGGCTC
Organism: Campylobacteraceae bacterium; assembly: GCA_016744535.1. Taxonomy (GTDB): domain Bacteria; phylum Campylobacterota; class Campylobacteria; order Campylobacterales; family BB28; genus BB28. The sequence continues at coordinate 4,046 of JADGEE010000131.1, read as the reverse complement.
AATTTTTGAAGTTTTAACTATTGATGAAATTGATAAATATAGTGAATATAAGATTATAGGACAAGCAAATAATTTGCTTATTTCACCTGAACCTAAAAAATTGGCAATATTATCAAAAGAGTTTAATTATATAAGAAGAGATGGCAATTTACTCTTTGTAGGTGCAAGTGTAAGTAGTGGAAAACTTTTATCTTATGCTAAAAGAGAGAATTTAGCAAATTTTGAATTTTTATCTAAATTACCAGGAAGTATTGGTGGTTTAGTTAAAATGAATGCTGGAGTGAAAAGTTATGAAATATTTAATAATTTGATAGCAATTAAGACATATAATGGACATATTAAGAAAGAAAATATAAAATATGGTTATAGATTTAGCGATATTGAAGATATTGTGTATGAAGTAGTATTTAATTTAAAAATAGGTTATTTAAATGATTTAACAAAAGAGTTGATTAATCTTAGAAATAACCAACCAAAAGAGCCAAGTGCAGGGAGTTGTTTTAAAAATCCAAAGGGAAATTTTGCAGGGAAATTGATTGAAGCGGTAAAACTCAAAGGCAAAAGGGTAGGTGATGCTAGTTTTAGCAATATTCACGCAAATTTTTTGGTAAATTTAGGGAATGCTTCATTTGAAGATGCAAATACTCTTATAAATTTAGCAAAAAATAGAGTATATGAAAAGTTTGGAGTAGAACTTAATGAAGAGATAATTATACTCTAAATCTAAAGGGTTTAAAATGATACAATTTACCGAAAATAGAGATATAAATGGGTTGCTAAATACTGTCTTATCAGAAGTTAAAACATTTACTGAAAAACAGTTTGAACATATTAAAACACTTAATGAAATTGGGATTGCACTCTCTGCTGAAAATGATTTAAATAGACTCTTAGATATGATTTTACATCAAGCTAAAAAATTTACAAATTCAGATGGTGGGACTCTATATTTAAAATCTGATGATGGGAAAAATCTCTATTTTAAAGTTGTTGAAACAAATTCACTTGATATTAAAATGGGTGGAACAGGAGGAGAAATTACTTGGCCACCACTTAAACTATATGATGAAGATGGAAAACAAAACTCTCAAATGGTTGCAACATATTGTGCATTAACAGGTGAAGTTATTAATATTGAAGATGTCTATTATGTAAAGGGTTTTAATTTTGAGGGTACTAAAAAGTTTGATGCAGGAACAGGGTATCGCTCAAAATCTATGCTTGTAATTCCTATGAAAAATTATGAAAATGAAATTATTGGAGTTTTACAACTTATTAATAGATTAAATAAAGATGGAAAAAGTATTGAATTTTCTAAAGAAGATAAAGATTTAACCCTCTCTTTAGCTTCACAAGCAGCAGTTGCAATTACAAATACAAAATTAGTAAAAGATTTAGAGGAATTTTTAAATGCAGTAATTAGCACAATTGCAGGTGCAATTGATGAGAAGTCACCTTATACTGGAGGTCATATTAGAAGAGTTGCTAAAATATCTTTGATGATTGCCGATGCAATTAATAGAGATGAAGATGGAATATTTAAAAAAATTCATTACAATGACGATGACTTAAAAGAGATTAAAATTTCAGCTTGGATGCACGATATGGGGAAAATTACAACACCTGAATATGTAATGGATAAAGCTACTAAACTTGAAACAATATATGATAGAATTGAGACTATTAAAGCTAAATTTGAAATATTAAAAAGAGATATTGAAGTGGAGTTTTTAAGAGTTAAAATGAGAGCAATTGAACAAAATAAATTAGACGATATAGTAGGGCTTGAAGAAACATACAAAGAGAGAATTATAAAACTAGAAGATGATTTTAAATTTATTGAAGTTTGTAATATTGGTGGTGAATTTATGGCTGATGAAAAAATTGATAGAGTGCAAAATATTTCAAAAGAGAAAATAATACTCAATGGTGAAGAGATAAATCTATTAACTGATAATGAAATTAAAAATTTATCAATTAGAAAAGGGACTTTAACGAATGAAGAGAGAGATATTATTCAAAACCACGCAACACTAACTCTTAAAATGTTAAATCAATTACCATTTCCAAAGAAACTTAAAAAAGTACCTGATATTGCAGGAAATCACCACGAAAAATTAAATGGAAAAGGTTATCCTAGAGGACTTAGTGCTAAAGATTTAACACTAGAATCTAGAATTTTAGCACTAGCTGATATTTTTGAAGCATTGACCGCACCAGATAGACCATATAAAGATGCTAAAACACTCTCAGAAGTTAAGAGAATTATAGGCTTTATGACAAAAGATTCTGAACTTGACGGTGATTTAGTTAAATTTTTCTATGATAATAAACTTCATTTAGAGTATGCAAAAGAGGAGTTAAACCCAGAACAATTAGATGAGTAAAAGGGCAAATATTGCTATATTTCAATCTATTAGTGAATAGTTGCTTTAAAAAAAATATTAAACTCACTACCTTTTTCCTCATTTGAAGAAACATCTATCTTTACATTATGCAAATCAATAATTTTCTTCACAATAGAAAGTCCTAATCCATACCCTTTTATCTGCTTAGAGCGAGAATTATCAACTCTATAAAATCTATCAAAAATAAAAGCTAATTTCTCTTTTGATATTCCAATTCCTTCATCTTCTATTGAAAAAATTGCTAAATCATCTTTTTTTTCTAAATTAATGGTGATTTTTTTGGCTTTTGGTGTGTATTTAATTGCATTATCTATTAAATTCACAAAAAGAATTTTTATCAAATTTGGCTCACCATTTATCTGAATTGGAGTTATATTTTTTATATCAAATATAACACCTTTTTTTTGTGCTATTTGAAAAAAATCTTCATAAACTTGAAGTAGTATATAATCTAAATTTATCTTTTTAAATTTACTTTTAATTTGATTACTATCAGTTTTTGTTAAAGTGAAAAGATTTTCTATAATTTTTTGAAGTGAGATGACTTCTTCTAAAACAGAATTTAATACTTTTTTGTACTCATTCTCATCTCTCGTATTCATCAAAGCTACTTCAACTTCACCTCTTATTATTGTAAGTGGAGTTTTTAACTCGTGTGAAGCGTCACTACTAAATCTTTTTATATTTTCAAAAGATTTTTCCAATCTATCTATCATATTATTAAAAGTCTCTGCAAGCTTAGCAAATTCATCTTCACTATGAATTATTGGAATTCTCTTTGAGAAGTCAGATGCTGAAATATCTCTAGCTATTTTAGTAATTATCTGTACTGGTAAAAGTGTCTGTTTGATTAAAAGATAGCCTATAAATAATGAAATTATAAATAATATAGGGTCTAATATAAATAGTATTGATAATATTTTTTCCACTTCATCATCTATCTTATCTAATGGAGTTGCCACTTGAATGATATAATTAATTACTCCTTTATCTTTTATTGATAATAAAATTGTCTTTTCATTATCTATTTTTTCTAAGCTTTGAAGAGTTAAATTATTAGGAATTGGCAATATATTATCTTTTAAATTTCTTGATTTTAAAATAACTTTTTGAGTATTATTCTCCTCTTTAGTAACTTGAATATATACATTTGCTATTGGAAATTCTTCTTTATGTTCGATAAAATGTAACTCATTATAATTTCTATTTTTTAAATCATCATTTTTAACATCATTTGCAATACTTTGAAGAGATTTTAAAAGATTTTTTTCAAAATTTAATTTTATACCTAAATATAATCCTATACTAAAAAAAGAAATTATTATAAGTAAACTCACACCATACCAAAATAGAATCTTTGTTCTAAAACTTTTAAATTTAATCATCACTTATTTTATAACCTGCCCCTCTAACTGTTTTTATCAACTTTTTTTCATCTTTTTTATCAATTTTACCTCTTAAATGGTAGATAAACACATTAATTACATTACTAGAAATTGACTCTTGTATATTCCAAATTTTTTCCATTATTGTGGTAATAGTCTCACTACACGCCTATAAATTTTATTTATGTGAAAAATTGCTATAATTAACATATGAAAAATGTAATAACTTTAGAAAAAGAACTTAAAAATTATT
>JADGEE010000130.1 GCA_016744535.1 Campylobacteraceae bacterium | reverse complement strand
ATTAAATATAATTTAGTGATTTTTTTGTGATTTTTTGTAATTTAGTTTTGATTTATGATAAACTTGTCTCAAAAGTAAATTTAATAAAAAAATAGTAAAAGAACTCATCTCAAAAGTTTCCAGGTGCTCCAATGGGACTTGCTGATATTGCAGTCGTTTTAAGCAAACACTTAAAACATAATCCAAAAAACTCTAAATGGTTAAATAGAGATAGATTAGTTTTTAGTGGTGGACACGCAAGTAGCTTAATATATTCACTTCTATATCTTTGGGGATATGATGTTTCTATTGATGATTTAAAAAACTTTAGACAATTTGGAAGCAAAACAGCTGGACATCCTGAGTATGGTCATATTGATGGAGTTGAAGTTACAACTGGCCCACTAGGGCAGGGAATTGCAAATGCTGTTGGATTTGCAATGGCTGGAAAATATGCTGGTAATTTATTAAATAGAGAAAATGCAGAGGTGATTGACCATAAAGTGTATTGTCTTTGTGGTGATGGTGACCTACAAGAGGGAATTAGTTATGAAGCTTGTGCATTAGCTGGGCATCTGAAACTTGATAATTTAGTTCTGATTTATGATAGTAATAATATCACAATTGAGGGTGATACTTCTATCGCGTGGAGTGAGAATGTAGAGAAGAGATTTAAAGCACAAGGATTTAAAGTTGTTGAAATTGATGGACATAACTTTGATGAAATTGATAACGCTCTAAATCATACAAAAAACCAAAGCCGACCAACTCTAATTATTGCTAAAACAAAAATTGGAAAAGGAAGTTTAGCACACGAAGGGAGTCATAATTGTCACGGAGCACCTTTAGGTGAAGATGATATTAAAGCATCTAAAAAATCAGCTGGATTAAATCCTGAAGCAAAATTTTCTGTTGAAGAAGATGTTTTAATTAGATTTAGATGTGCGATTGAAGAGGGTGAACTTTATGAGAAAGAGTGGAATCATCTATTAAAAGAGTTACCTTATCGTGAGCAAAACGATTTACTAGAATTAATGTTAAATCCTGATTTCTCTAAAATAGATTATCCAAAATTCAATGATGGTGATAGCGTAGCTACTAGAGATAGTAATGGAAAAATTTTAAATGCAATTGCAAAAGCAATGCCAAACTTTTTAGGTGGTAGTGCAGATTTATCTCCATCAAATAAGACTACACTTCACGGTTTTGGTGACTTTCCAAATGGTAAAAATATTCACTTTGGAATTAGAGAACACGCAATGGCTGGAATTACAAATGCAATTTCTCTATATGGTCTATTTTTACCTTTTAGTGCAACATTCTTTATATTTAGTGATTATTTAAAACCATCAGCTAGAATCGCTTCACTTATGGGAATTAAACACTTTTTTGTTTGGACACACGATAGTATCGGAGTTGGTGAAGATGGACCAACACATCAGCCAATTGAGCAATTAAGTCAATTTAGAGCAATGCCAAACTTCTACACATTTAGACCAGCAGATGGAAATGAAAATATAGAATCTTGGAAATCAGCATTTAGTTTAAATGCACCTAGTGGATTTGTATTAAGTCGTCAAAAATTGGCTATTTTAGATACAACTAACTCTTTTGGTGAAATTAGCAGGGGTGGATATTTAATTAAAAAAGCACATAATCCAACTATTACACTAATAGCAACAGGTAGTGAAGTATCTTTAGCCTTAGAAGGAGCAAAAGCACTTGAGAAGAAAGGTGAGAGTGTAAGTGTAGCAAGTATTCCGTGTTATGATTTATTTAATGAACAAGACACAAATTATATTGATAGTATAATTGAGCCTAATACAAAAAAATTAGCAATTGAAGCTGGAAGTGGCACAGAGTGGTACAGATTTGCTGATGATGTAATTTGTATGAGTAGCTTTGGTGCAAGTGCACCAGCAAATAAACTTTTTGAGCATTTTGGATTTACAATTGAGAATATAGTAAAAAGAGTTCAAGCCCTTTAGAAGGGTTTTATTCTTTCTTCCTTTTTTTATAAAAAATGGCACTATCTCAAAATCTGTGTATAAATCTATTAATTTTTCTTTTTCCATTCTATTATTTTACTATAACCTCTTTTAGTTCCTCTTGTAAATCTCTTAATATCACATAAAAACCTATAAAATAACTCTCATTAAATTGAGAAGTTTCGGGATTTAGATACAGTTTTTTTAACGGTCTCGTTGACATATCAACTCTTATCGTGCCAAATTTCAAGACATAACATACTCCAAAGCATTTTGGCTCTCTTCTCATTTGAGACTCTAACTCTATTATTTAATAATCTATCAATAAATTTTTTATCGATAAAATTTTGTGAATATGAATCTACATTTAAATAATCAAATACCATCTCTTTTAAATCATTTTCAATCCAATTTTTAAGTGGAACTTCAAAACCTCTTTTTGGTTGAGTTATTAACTCTTTTGGTAGATATTTTTTAGATAATTCTCTTAAGATAAATTTTGTAGTAGTACCGTGAATTTTAAATTTATCGGCTAAACTTGGAGCAAACTCTAACATATATTTTGATAAAAACGGACTTCTACCCTCAAGTGAATTTTTCATAGTTGCAATATCCATCTTTACTAATAAATCGCTAAAAAGTAGCATTGAACTATCAAGATATAACATTTTTGATAAATTGGAGATATTTTTAGAATCGACCTCTTTTATAAATTTATCCATCTCCTCTAAAATTGGATTATCTTTAAATTTATAGACATCTTCAAAAATATCAGTTGTAGCAGATAGATAAAAATCTAACCCACTTTTTGAACTCATAGAGAGAAGTCTGTAAACATTACTATAGAGAGATTTTTTTTCGTGAGGAGTTGGCATTAAATGTCTAAGTGGTGAAATGCCTTTAGCAATTGGGAGCATACTCCCTGCAATTGGAACATATCTCTTATATCCTGCAAAAAGTTCATCAGCACCATCTCCGTTTAAAATAACTGTTACGAACTTTTTTGCTTCACGGCTAACATAGTAGCTAGGAATTGCTGAACTATCCATAAATGGTTCACCATAAGCTAAGAGTATATCTTCTAAGTCATCTTTTAAATTCATTGAAATTTCAATTTCTCTATGTTGTGTATTATACATTTCACTTGTTAATTTTGCTAAGCCACTCTCATCATAACCGCCTTCAAATTTAACTGTAAAAGTCTTTAGAGATTTTTTAAATTTGGATGCAAGTGCTACAACTAAAGAACTATCAATTCCACCGCTTAAAAATGCACCCACTTCTAAATCACTAGTTAATAATCTATCTTCTACACTTTTAGTTAAAGTCTCATCTAAACTCTCTAATATTTCTGTTTGAGATAAGTTCTCTTTTTCTATTTCATAATATTTTAATAAATCAAAATATTTATTCTCTTCTGTTTTTATAGTTTTTAAATTAATTTCTACAAAATGACCCGCTTGAACTTCGGTTATATTATTATAAGGAGTGTATTGTTTAAAGAAAATACCACTTCTTAAATATGATTCTATCGCATCTTTATTTACACTCAAATCTTTTGCAACACAAACTATCGCATTTAATTCACTTGCAAATAGAAAGCTATCACTATCTCTATAATAATATAGTGGTTTTTTACCCATTCTATCTCGTGCTAAAATTATCTTATTTCTTTTTTTATCAAATATAGCAAAAGCAAACATTCCATCAATTTTATCAAAAGCAAACTCTTTAAATTTAATATATAGATAGAGCAAGGTTTCAGTATCTGAATTAGTTTTAAACTTAAACTCTTTTAACTCCTCACGAAGTTGAAAGTGATTATAAATTTCACCATTAAAAATAATTGAGTAATCATTAAAATGAAATGGTTGATGTCCCTCTTTTATATCTTGAATAGATAATCTATTATGAATTAAGGCTAAATTTTTTGTTGTGTAGATACTCTGCTCATCTGGACCTCTGTGAAGTAGTCTATTTTTTATAAGATTTAAATCATATTTTTTATAATTTATAACCCCTGCTATTGCACACATTTTAAATATCTTGTAAATTTGGTGGTGTGAAGTGATTAATTTTATACTCTTCTAACTTATTAGTTTTATCCATTTTTATAACCCAATCTTTTAGTGAAGTTCTATCTTCTTTATATTCCATAATTGGAACTGAATAACCGCAACTTGATTCTACTGCATATATATGCATTTCAAAAATATTTCTTACTAAACTCTCTTTTTCATTAAATATTGACAAATACTCATAAAACTTTTCATTTTTACTCTCTATTATTTTTGCTTTACAAAAAAGTCTTAATATTTTTGCTGTACCTTCAAAAGCATTAAAAACAATTGTAAATTCCCCATTTGCCACTGCGTCAGTATATGTTCTATTTCCACTTCCTGGATAATTTAAAAAGACTAAAGTATTATGATTTATTACTCTAATTGTATCATAGCCTTTTGGTGAAAGATTTACCTCTTTGCCTGAAGAACTAGCCAAATAAAATAGTTTTTGTTTTTTTATAAACTCTATATCTTTATCAGTTAAATTTTTATATTGTTTTCCCAATTTTATATACCTTTATATTTAAGAGATATTTAAATTATACATATTTTTTGATACCATTACAATAATAATTTAAAAGGAATTTAATGCAAATAGAATTTTTAAAAGTTTTAAAGCCAAGTGATGTTGCAGTATCTTCTGCTAGAACTTGCTATTTTCCAAATGGATTAGTTAAAGTTGAAGATAGTGAAAATTGGGCAAGAAAAGATGACCTTTTAAAATCTATTTTTAAATCAGGACATCACACAACTATGCAACATACTCAAATTACAATGTTAATAAATGGAATGAGTAGGCACTTAATTTGGAGATTACTACATTCTCACTCATTTTATAACTCTGAACAAGTAAGTCAGAGGTATGCTAAAATGAAATTAGAAAATTTTGTGTATCCAAAAAATAGCGATAAACAAGAGTGGCAAAAATTTTATGGAGATAAATTTAATGATTATGAAAAATTAATAGAGATTTTAACCCCTTATATAAAACAGAAACTACCTAAATTTAAAAAAAAAGAAGCTAAGAAAAAAGCCCAAGAGATGGCAAGATATATTCTTCCTGTTGGAATGAGTGCGTATCTTTATCACAGTGTAAATGTGATAACACTTTTAAGATATATCTCTGTTGCTCAACATTTACCAGAAGCTAGAGAAGAAGCTATGGAGTTTGCTAAATTAATAGAAAAAAAGTTATTAGAGTTAGATTCTTCTTTAGCTCCTTTAATAGAATACGCAAAAAAAACTAAACCAACTTTTCCAAAAAATGATTTAACTAATATAAAAAAGAAATTAAATATAAAAGATGAGTGCGTTAAAGTTTTTGATATAGTCCAACCACTTGATTATGAAATCAATGAAAATTATGGGGATATATTACGAAATTCACAAATGTTTTATGATGGTGCAGTTTTAGGGGGATTTAGTAGTTATATGAAACTTTCTCTATCAGCAGATGCACAAAATCAGAGACACCGTCGCTCTTTTGCAATTCGTCCAAAGATAAATTTAAATAGAGATTTTTATATTCCACCAATTATAAAAGCAAATAAAGAAGCACTTAAAATTTATGAGAAAGCAAATATTAACTCTTATGATTTTATAGAACAACAGATAAAAAAAATTGACTTTTCAGAAGCGATTTATGGATTACTAAATTCACATAATATTGAGATTATAGAGAGAAATGATTTTAGTTCATTTCATCATAAAGCCCAAATGAGATTATGTCTTAATGCACAAGAGGAGATTTTTGATATTACTTATGCACAAGTTGAGGGCTTAAGAGAGTTAAATGTTAAAAATATTGATAAATTTTTACCTCCTTGTAGTATTAGAGCTAAATTAAATTTAAAACCAATTTGTCCAGAGGGAAATCGTTTTTGTGGAGTGAAAGTTTGGAAATTAGACTTTAAAGAGATAAAATATAAATAAAAAGCTTATTTATAATTAATGTGCAAAGTATTTTTATTCATTGTGAGAAATATTAAAGATGGAAGAAAAAAAGAATGATTTACATCATCCCAGGCATACCGCCCATTCCACCCATTCCGCCCATATCAGGCATTGGAGGCATTGTTGCTTCTTTTTCCTCTTTTAAATCTGAAATTGTAGCTTCTGTTGTAAGAAGTAAGCTTGAA
>JADGEE010000028.1:30119-32332 GCA_016744535.1 Campylobacteraceae bacterium | reverse complement strand
TTATATAAAGATTTGTTTAAAATCTTTGTAGAACTAATTAAAAAGCCCAAATCAAGAGAGGTTTATCTTTCTTAAAGAAAATATAACCGTGGAGTGAGGTTCATATTACTAAACATAATAAACTCCTCTTTATTAAATTTATTTAACTCTAACATAATACATATTAAATAATAAATTTAAAATATCAAAAATATTTATATTTTATTATAATTTAAGATTATGCTTTAATAGCATTAAAATATCAAAAATAAATAAAGATAGTATGTATGGTTGAAAATGATATATAAATTAAAGAGTTAAAAATGTAAAATACTTAAATATTTAAATTAAAAAAGAAAGAGGAAAAAATGGAAGATACGCTTGTCTCAATGTTTCAAAATGCTCCATATATTGTAAGTTTTTTTGCTGGGATACTAACTTTCTTTAGCCCTTGTGTATTAGCTTTAGTTCCAGCTTATCTATCTTATGTTTCAGGTTTATCAATTAAACAACTATCAAATGAGGCTATAACTTTAAAAGACAGATTAAAAGTTATAGAGGCTTCACTTCTATTTATATTAGGTTTTAGCACAATATTTATTTTGCTTGGTGCATCTATGGCAAATTTAATTGAAGATATTTTCGCTTATGATTGGGTTAGATATGTAGGTGGAGTTATTATAATTACATTTGGACTTCATTTTATGGGAATAATCACTATAAAATTTTTAAATTATGAAGCTAGAGCTGATTTTGGAGATGTAGAAAAAAAATCACACGGTTTTTGGGCTAAAATTCTTCATAAAATATCACCATTTTTACTTGGTGTTTCATTTGCATTAGGTTGGACGCCTTGTATAGGACCAATTTTTACAGGAATCATAACAATTGGTGCAAGTGAAGAGGTTAAGAGTATAATTTTAATGGTTATTTATACTTTAGGATTAGCAATACCTTTTTTACTATCTGCAATCTTAACAAATTACGCTTTAGCATTTTTTGCTAAAATGAAAAAATATTTTAGAGTTGTTGAAATATTAGCTGGTGTAATGCTTATTGCAATTGGTGTAGGAATGTTTCAAAGTGGATTTTAATAATTTATATTCTTTACATAAAAGGTAAAAATTGAAACTATTTTGTGTAGAGACTCTCTCAAAGAGTGAGCTTGAAATTAAAAAATCTAAATTTATCGCGTATTTAATGCCATATTCTCTTTTTAATGAAGAGATGAAAAAATTAAAAGAAGTACACTCAAAAGCTAGACACTTTGTATATGCTTATAGATATTTAAATGAGTATGACCAAATTGTCGAAAATCAAAGCGATGACGGAGAACCAAAAGGAAGTTCTGGCAAACCAACTTTAACGGTTCTACAAGGAAATGCTTTAATAAATTCTGCAATTATCATCGTTAGATATTTTGGAGGAACTAGGCTTGGCATTGGTGGACTTGTTAGGGCTTATGGTGACGCTACAAATTTAGCGATAAGTGAGAGTAATTTAATTGAATTTTTGAAAAAAGATATTATTAAATTTTTTCTAGAGTATTCAAATTTATCAAGAATAGAGTATATTATGAATAATTTTAATTTAGAGGCTAAAAAAAAATTTATAGGCAATGGAGTTGAGGTTAGTATTGAAGTGACAGAAGATAAAATTGATAATTTTAAAAATGAAATTAAAGGCTATATCGAATACAAGGAGTAGTTATTGTCTTTAAATATTTATCTAAATTTTAGTGAAGTTTTTGGAGAGTAAAAAATGGCAAAAATAAGTTATAAAAAATATAAAAATCAAGATGCGATAGATAGACAACCAACAAAAGAGAAATTAAGACATCATACAAAAAGTAAATATAAGAAAAGAGTTTCCATAGATAGAAAGAAAAAGTTTTCCGATATAGAAAAAGAAAAAAAATTAATTATAAAATATTATAAAGATAATAAATTAATAAAATTTTACGAACATTTAAAATATTTACAAAAATTGCAAGAAGATGATAAAGAACGCTTAGTTAAAAGTTTATGTGATATTTCAAAAAAGATAAGTAACAATAAAATTAAACTTGAAATTTTAAAAATTGCTTATGAATCTTATGATTATGACACGGTAACATTAAATAGTTATGGAACAGTATTAGGAGCTAAAGGTAATTATGAGAAAGCTTTTGAAATGTTTGATAAATCTTTAGAGATAAATTCAAGTGACACGGTAACATTAAATAGTTATGGAAC
>JADGEE010000028.1:0-30019 GCA_016744535.1 Campylobacteraceae bacterium | reverse complement strand
TAAATAGTTATGGAACAGCATTAGGAGCTAAAGGTAATTATGAGAAAGCTTTTGAAATGTTTGATAAATCTTTAGAGATAAATTCAAGTGACACGGTAATATTAAATAGTTATGGAACAGCATTAGGAGCTAAAGGTAATTATGAGAAAGCTTTTGAAATGTTTGATAAATCTTTAGAGATAGATAATAATAATTTAAAAACTATTTTTCAATATGTATTGCTGCTAGAGAATAAAGGAAGATTTGAAAAAGCAATAGAGTTACTTGAACAAATTAAAACTAACATTAAATTAGACAAATGGGAAGTTGATTTTATATATTTTACTTTAGCAAGACTTTACTATGCTACAAAAGCAAAAACTTTGGGTGATAAGTGTTTTGAATTTATTTTAAAAGATTCTGATAATAGAAATAGAGACTTATTAAAAGGTGCAAAAGATATTCTTAGACATAGCCCTTATTCAAAAGATGCTATTAAAAAATTAAAAAAGATTGCAGAATACTCAAACGAATATAAACAAGCAATTAGAATTATGTTTCATAATATGAGTATAGAAGAGTATTTTAATCAATTTAACCATTTAATAATAGATGAGGTAAAATTCAAAGAGACAGATGAGTTAAGTAGTGCTATTTTTCATAAAATTTTAAATCAAATATTTATATTAAAAAATAGAGTAAGAGAATATATTGATTTAGATAAAAATTTTAAAAATATATTAGAAAAAATAGAAAATATATCTATACAAATTGATGAAAAAAAATTATTAATGAAAAAAGAGTTATCTCAAATTGAGAGAGGAGATTATCAAAAATTAACAGAGCAAATTTCAAAAATTTCACATAATATCGCTGATATTGTAATAAATAATTTATCTAAAATTAAAAGTGATATAGATTTTATCTTATATGATAAAAGTTTTAAATATTCTCACGAATTAAACTTGGTTTTAAATCAAGTTAGTATAAATTTATCAACAATGGAGAGTTTAAAATCTATAAATAAATCTATAAAATTAGAAAATAAAACTTTTAAAGTAAAGGAAATATTTAAAACTTTTGAAAATAATATGTACTTTAGAAAAACTATTATAAAACTTGATATTCAAAATGGCGAAGATAATTTATATGGAGATAGACCAAAAATAGTTGAGTTTTTAAATGAACTTATAGAAAACTCTATTAAGTATAAAAAAGAGAAAAATATTGAAATTTTTATAACTTCATCTAATATCGAAAATCCAACGATAGATAAAATTTCTTATAATGGAAAATTTTTATTTATAAATTATAGAAATACAGAGGCTAAGATAGAAAAAGAGATAAAAGAAAAAATATTTTTACCTCTTTATAGTTCAAAAAAAGATAGTTCAGGGCTTGGGCTTTTTATCATCAAAAAGACACTTGAATTTATGCAAGGTTATATTATTGAAAATGGCAAAGATGAAGTTAATTTTGAAATTTATATACCATATAAACAGGAGTTTAAAAATGCAAGATAATTATAATGTTAAAATTTTAATGATAGATGATGATGATGAAATTTTAGAAGATATTAAAAGATGGCTTAAGAGATTTGGTTATAAAGATGAAATGATGAAAAAAGCATTAAGTCCAGATGATGTTGAAAAGGATTATCCAGAGCAACATTTTGATGTAATTATAATTGATATGAGAATGGAGGAAGTTGATGATAGCGGATTTAAATTTATAGAAAAACATAAAGAACTCTCATCAATTATTATTATTTTTACTGCAAATGATAATGTAATAGATTCACGAAAAGCACTAAGGGAATTAAAAGTGTGGGATTATCTACCAAAGGGTAAAAATATAGATGATATTAATCCTTTTGAAGTTTTACATAACTCTATTCAAGAGGGAATAAGATATAAATTAAAATGGGGAAATAATAAAGATAGTAAATATATAAATGAACATTTAGATGAGTTTTTAGAGATATATAGAGGTAAAAGTATTGCTGTAATGGATGGTAAAGTTATAGAAGTAGCTAAGACAAGAGAAGAGTTAGAAAAGAAAATGAAAGATAATGATAGACCTATGATTTTACCTATTATTACAGAGATGCCTAATGATATGTAGAGATAAATTAATTAATTCAAAAGCTATTATTAATATCATAGATTTTGAAGATATGGCTATTTCAACAAAAATAGATACAGGTGCAACTGAAATTATGATACCTTTTGAATATAGAAAAAGATTAACAACATATTCAGAAAAAAATATAAAAAACTTTAAAGAAAAAACTTTTACAACCACTAGTGGTTGTAATATTATAGGATATAATGCAAATCTTCATTTAAAAATAAATATAGGAGATTGTAATTTTCCCAAAACTTTGAGCGTATATTTTTATGATAGTGAAATTAAAAATAAAGACATTTTATTTGGTTTAAATCCTATAAAAAAACATTTCAAATTTTGCATTAGTAGAGATGAATTTTCACTTCAAGCAATTTAATTAAAAAGGATAAAAATGAAAATATTAGTTTTTTTGGTAATTAGTTTAAATTTAGTATTAGCAGAAGTCTATTATTCTAGGGTTGAACCTTTTGAGAAATATAGTATTAAAGCATCAGCTAGTGGTGAAATTACTTTTTCTAATTTAGGTATTGAGGGTAAATTCTCAAAAAATAAACTAATAGTTCAAATGGATGATAGAGTTAATAAAATTGATTTGAAAAACTCAAGAGATAAACTCTCTATTTTAAATGAAAATTTAAAAGTTTTAAATGAAGAGATAAAAAATCTTGGTGAGATGGTTAGAATTAAAGAGGATAATTATAAGAAAACAAAAAAGTTAAAGACTAAATCGAAAATTGAAAAAGATTTATCACTTTATGATTTACTAAGTTCTAAAAATTCACTTTTGCAGACAAAAGAGAAACTTTTAAATATAAAATCACAAAAAGAAGATGTAAGTTATAAGATTGAATCTTTAAAAGATACAATAGAAAAAAAATCTATTTATGCAAAAGATTTATATATCTATAAACTTAATGTAAAAAGAGGTGATTTTGTGAATTTAGGAACACCTATATTTGAAGCACAAGATATATCAAAAGCAAAATTGACTTTTTTTATCTCAAAAGATGATTTAGAGAGTATTAAAAACAAAAAAGTCTATTTAGATTCTAAAGAGAGTAAATTTAAGATAGATAAAATTTACAGAGTTGCTGATAGTGAATTTATCTCTTCATATAAAGCGGAGATTTATATACCAGCACCAAAATTATTTTCAAAACTTGTTAAAATTGAACTCAAAAAATAGAATTTTTGAAGTTGATTTTATCAGAGGAGTAGCTATTGTCTTAATGGTTACTTTTCACTCTGTTTTTGATTTAAATCACTTTGGCTATATTCAAATAGATATTTATAATTTAAGTGGTTTTTGGCAAAAGTTTAGAAATTTTATAGTTTTTCTATTTTTATTAATAGTCGGAGTTAGTCTATATTTAGCTAATTTTAATGGTATTAATAGAGATAAATTTTTAAAAAGATTAATTATTCTGTTTTTTGGTTCAATGCTTATAACTACTTCAACTTATTTTATATTCCCAAATAGTTGGATATATTTTGGAATAATTCACTTTATATTTTTAGCTTCTATTATTGGAATATGGTTTGTAAAATTTCCAAACTTTTCACTATTTCTGTCAATTGTTATGTTTATTGGATATAAATTTGGATATTTAAGTAGTAGTTTTATTTTTAAAATAACTCTACCTATTTTAAATTTGCCATATATTACTGAAGATTTAATCCCATTTTTTATGTGGTTTTGGGTTGTACTGCTTGGAATTTTTATTGGAAGTAAAAAACTATTTAAATTTAAAATTATCCAAAACAGTCTAACTAATAAAATATCTTTTTTAGGAAAAAATTCACTTTTAATCTACTTTATTCATCAACCTATGTTTTTTGGAATTTTTTATATTATTTCAAGATAGATTCAAATAGTTTAAAACCTATACCTGCAAAAATAATTGTAAAGATTACATTTAATAAAATATTAGCTAAAGCTAAAAAATAGTTTGTTTTAAAAAGCCAAAAAGATTCTATTGCAAAAGTTGAAAATGTAGTTAATGCACCTAATAGCCCTGTAATTAAAAATGATTTTATATTTGGAGAAATTTCTATATGATAAAAGAGTGCAAATAATACACCAATTAAAAAACTTCCTATAATATTTACTCCTAGAGTTCCAAATGGAATATCGTGAGGAAGAGTTTTATTTATAACTCCACTCAAATATGCCCTAAGCACTGCACCTATGAAACCACCACTTCCTATTGCTAAAATTGTATGTATACTCAAATGTGACTCCAATTGTAAATTTAATAATAGTTATTTATTTTTTTTGATATTATACTAATAAATTATTTCAATAGAGGTATTTTATGAAAACTAAAGATGAGTGGAAAAAAATTTTAACTGAAGAAGAATTTAATATATGTATATTAAAAGGAACTGAATCACCTTTTACAGGTGAATATAATGATAATAAAAGAGATGGAGTTTATAAGTGTAAATGTTGTAATAATTCACTATTTATCTCAAAAACAAAATATGATTCAGGTTCTGGTTGGCCAAGTTTTTATGAACCAATTAATGAAAATGCTATTGAATATATAGAAGATGTAACTCACGGAATGAAAAGAGTTGAGGTTTTATGTAAAAATTGTAATTCACACTTAGGACATATTTTTGATGATGGACCATCACCGACATTTAAAAGATACTGTATAAATTCGATTTCTTTAAAGTTTGAAGAAAAACAGTGATGCAATTATATCTATTAATTATAATTTTAAGTATAATGGTCGGCTTACTTGGAATAGATAGAAAATTTGGGTTTAAAGAAAAAACATAAAAAGCATTAAGTAGATATATGAAAAAATTTATTTTTAAAATTTTAAAAATTAGAAAAAATGAAGCTAGTAAAATTTTCTATTTTTTTATTTTCGCAATATTTTTACAATCAGGTGTAGCCGTTGGGGAGAGTGTTGCTAGTTCTCTATTCTTAGTAAATATTGGATATGAGCAATTACCTATCATATATATATTAACTCCAATTGTTATGTTAGTATTCTATTTTCCGATTTATTCCTTTTTTGTTAAAAAATATGATGAAGATAAATTTTTTAAAGTTTCACTACTCTTTTTAATAGTTACTAATATTTTAATATTTATTGGAATAAAATTATTAAAAGATATACTCTCGCCTCAAATATTTAATTTACTCTTTTATTTTACTTTTCTATATACTACTATTTGGGCAATTGCTCTTTATACACTATTTTGGAACTTTTTAGATAGTTTTTTTGATATTTTAGATAGTAAAAGAGTATTCTCAATCTTTAGTGCTGGAACAGCAATAGGGGCTATTATCGGTGGTACTTTGGTATCTATTATAACTGAGTATATTCCTGCTATTAGTCTTTTACTTATTTGGTCTATTTTTGCCTTTTTAACTTATATCTCACTATTAATAATAAAGAGAAAATTTAAAAAAATATCAACTGATTTAGATGAAGAGGAAGATGAGGGTAGCTTTTTAAAACAACTTGATATTATGTGGCAAAATATAAAATCATCTCGTTATGTTTTAATTTTATCTATTGTATTTTTTGTTTCAATTATTTTATCAACTCTATTAGAGTTTGAGTATATGAATATTCTCTCTCAAGACCAAGATGAAGAGTCTTTAGCTTCACTATTTGGAAAACTTTTTGCTATTGTAAATATTTTTAACTTATTTGTAAATTTCTTTCTATTTAACAGATTAGTTTTAGCTTATGGTGTTAGAAATGTTTTATTGATTCAACCTATTGCATACTTAATAGCATTTGGTTACCTCTCAATTTATTTAGGGTTTGAAGCTGGACTTTTAGGCTTTTTTGTAGTTCAAGGAGTTTTAGTCTCAATTGATTATAATAACCAAAATTTTTTATATAATGGAATTAAATCAAATATTAAATATCAAGTTAGAACCTTTATAGAAAACTTAGGTGAACCTATGGCAATTGCTGTTGCAGGATTTTTTCTATTTTTTATAACTGGTAAAATAACTCCATCTGAAATTGCTTATATTGGAATTACTTTAGGTTCACTTTATTTAATTTTTACAATAATATTAAGATATGATTATCCAAAAGCTATGGTTGCTAATTTAAAGGCAGATTGGTTAGATTTTTCAAAAAATGATAAAGAGTTAGTTTCTAATTTAGATTCAAAAGAGTTAATAGAGTTAGATAAATATTTAAAAGTTGATAATTTACAAAAAAAATCAGCATTATCAATTCTCTATCTAAACGATATTCATAAAACTCTTAAATTACTACTTTCATATTTAAACAGTGTGAAAATAATTCAATTTCAATTGAGTAAAAAGTTATTAAAAGATATCTTAAATAGTAAAGATTCAGAGATTCCAAAAATTATTATAGAGTGGCTTGAGAAAAATAGCGAAAATTTAAATATAAATTTAATTAGAGAATTGGGTGTTTATGGTTTTATTCCAAGTCAAAAAGTAATTCCGATGTTAAGTAAAAATAGTCCAAAGCTACAAGCAACTGCTGCTGTTGTAATTTGGAATAGTCAATATCCAAATCAACTCTCATTAGCAACTGAAGTAATTAACAATTTATTAAATCAAAAAAATAAAAAAACTATAAAAGAGGGAATTTATGCTATTGGTGAATCTAAACATACAAGATATGCTTTCTTTTTATCTAAATTTTTAAAGAGTAAAAATTTTTCTGTTAGAAAACAGACACTTTTAGCTATTTACGAATTGAGTGATAAGACTTTAAGTAGATTAATTTTACCTATTTTGGAAATCTTTAAAAATGGTAATCAAACGGAGAGAGAACTATCTTTAAATATTTTAAGAAAGATAAAGGATTCTCAATCTATTATTCCATTACTTAAAATTAGTTCTATATTAAGACCTTATGAAAAGAGAAAAGTTATCTTATTAATAGAGGAGTTAGGGCTTCAAAGTATTCCCTCAATTGTAACTGTTTTAGTTGAAGATAGATTCTCATACAATGCTCGTTCAATCGCTGGTAGAACACTTGGGAAACTAGCATTTGCCCAATTTAAAGCCCTAGAAGAAGAGTTAATTATAAATGAGATTAAAAATGCTTATAGATTTTTAAATTTTCATCAAATTTTACAAAGTGAGTTAAAACATTATAAAGATGATAATTTAATGTTACTTTCACTGTTTTATAGAGATATTCAAAAGGTAGTTTTAGAATTTATACTTGAAATTTTAACAATTGGTGGACAATTACCTGATTTTGAAATGATTAAAACTGCACTTCGCTCAAATAATGCTAAAAGTAGAGGAAATGCAATTGAGACGATAGAACAAAGTACTAATAAGAAAATTTTTACTCTTTTGCTTCCTTTGCTTGACGCAAGAGATGTTGATGATGTAATGGCTTTTTATAAATCTAAATTTATTGTAGATAGTTTTAGTATAGAAGATATTTTAGATATAGCACTAAAATCAAATAATTCACTAGAGATTTCAATTGCCCTAGAGGTTATATCTATAAAAAAAGAGAATTATTTAACTCTATTTAGAAAAAAATTAAGAGAATATCCATCACCAGAAATTGAAAAGGCGATATTTTCTCTATTAGATAAGAGTGGTGAAATTACTATTGTTGAAAAGCTTGTTATTTTAATAAAAAATAAACTCTTTAAAAGGTTTAATATATTTGAGTTATCTAGTATGTTAAATAGTTCAAATATGATAGATATAACTAAGAATAATTTTATTTACAAAGATGAAACAAAAATAATCTATATATATGTAGTATTAGATGGTATTGCTAGTGATGGGGATTGCATATATAAAAAAGGTGACATAATCGGATTTAATTATATTTTTAATAATGATAAAATTAAAAATATAATTTGTAGTGATAATATAAAACTTTTAGCATTAAGAAGAGAGAGTATAATAGATACAATTTATCTCTATCCTGAAGTTGGAATTGAATTTTTTTTAACAAAAAGTAAGCAAAAATGAGACTATTTAAATTATTAGACTTAAACCTTCAAAATATAGTTTTTTTAATATTAGTACCTATTATTACATTAACTATTGCTTTTATGGCTTGGTTTAACTATAACGAAATGTATGAAACTATATTAAATGGTTTTAATAAAAAATTAACAGCAATTAGCTCCACAACTGGTTCATTTATAGATGGAGATGAGCATCAAAAGTTAGCTAAAGCAAAAGACCTTAAAGCCTTAGCTTATGATTTTAAAAAGAAAATTTTATATGGAGTTGATGAGAATAATCAACTATTAAAAATAGATTTAGAAGATGGTGCAGGTTCGCTCTTAATGAAATTTGATTTAAATATTAGAGATTTAACTTATAATCCAAAAAATGGCTATCTTTATGCTTCAACTGATAAAAATAAAATTATTTTTATAGATGTTGATAAAAAAAAGTATGATACATTTATGAAAATCAAAGATGATATTTTTGGTTTGGTTTACATAGAAAAAGATAACACTTTTTTCGCAACTACTGAAAATAATTTATTAAAAATTTATCGTAAAAATAGAACTATAAAAGAACTTGTTGAGTTAAAACAAAAAGTAGATTCACTCACTTATAATACAAATGAGAGAGTCCTTTATGGAGTTATTAGAGATACAAAAGAGATTTTAAATATAGATATAAATACTTTAAATATAAGTAAAATTTTATTTAAAAATTTTCCAACTAATAGTAGTGATTTATATACAATAGAGTTTAATGATAATAAGCTTTTTGGAGGAAACAGACATTTAATGCTCTATAATTTATCAACTAGGGTTATTGAATATGAAAATTTTGCAAGAGGATTTAGAGATGAAAAAAATGATATTTATAAAAAATATATAACCTCTATGAATAAAATTAAATTAAAAACAGGTTTAACTTATCACTATACACAAGAGTTAATTTATGGTAAGGAAGATGCTAATTGTCTATATATATTTGATGTACACGAAGGTAATGAATACACTCCAATTGGTTCAGAAGATGTTATGGATGAAGAGGATATTTTAGGGGCTGAAAATGTGATACTTAGAGGAAAAATTTATATTAGTAAAATAAAAAAGTGGGAGCAATGGGGTCTCTTAAAAGTCTCATTTGCTCCTATTATGAATTCAAATGGAGAAGTAAAGGGTATTGCTGGGGCTGATGTGAATATGGAAATTATCAGAGAAAAGACTAGAGAGGCATTAATTCACTCTATTATTATTGGAGTTATAGCTTTAATTATTGGAATAGTTGCATCATACTTTATTGCCAAAAAGATAATTGAGCCTATTACAAAATTAAAATATGGAGCATTAAAAATTGCTGCTGGAAGATATGGAGATAAAGTTTTTATAAATGCTCCAAAAGAGTTAGAAGATTTATCAAATGAGTTTAATAATATGAGTGAGGAGTTAAAAAATAGAATAATTAATTTAAATCAGTATAATAGTAATACTAAACTTCACAGAAGAGAGCAAGAACTTTTAAGAGAGTTAAATAAAAATAGCTATATTTCAACTAATCAAATAGTTGCTAAATTCATAAATACTCCAAATACTCCAGATGGTTATATTCAAATTGATAATAAATTATATTTTTGGTTATCAAATTTTAGAGAAGAATCAAAATTAAAACTTACACAAAAAAGAGAAGTTACAAAAAATTTAATAAATTATCTTGTAACTTCTTATAAAAATAATTTTTTTAAAGAGTTTAAAAAAATTTGCAAATATGAAATTTATCTATTTGGATATATTGATTTAAAAGATGATTATATACAGTTTTACTCAAGTAAATATAATTTTAAAATTTTAACTTTTGATAAAATTGATAAAGTCAATGAAATAGTTTTAAAAACTAAAACTAAAATTAATTTAAAAGATAAAACTGTCTTAATTGGTTCAAGAAAGTTAGTTAGAAATTTTAAATACTCAAAAGTTTCTAATATTAAAAATAAAAGAGTTAAAGAGAGTGGTTTGTTATTAACTATTTTATCAAAAGAGAGAGTTTAATATGACTTTAATTAAAAAAATATTCACACTTCAATCGATTTCACCATTTAATAAGTTAAAAGATTCAGAGTTGATACTTACAGCAAATATTACTAAAATTAAAAAATATCAAAAGGGTGCTACTATATACACAAAAGATGTTTCTGTTAATTCACTATTTATAATACTTAGAGGTGAAACTATTACAAAAAGTGGTAAAAAGTTTTATAATTTTTTTGGTTTAAAAGAGATTTTAAATGATTTAGTATTTAAAGAAGATATTGTTGCAAATAGTGAAATTAAAGCTATGGTTATTACTAAAGCACACTTTTTTACACTTATCTATGAGTGTCCAGATTTAACATTGGAATTACTTAATTTATTAGATAAAGATAGGATAGAGAGTTGAAAATAAAACAGAGTAATTTTTTAATTATTACGCCTATATTTTTTACAATAGCTTTTGTTGTAGCACTACTTAATTATACAAATGAGAAGAGTGAAGTTATGTGGGGAATAAATGAAGAGGCTAAATCTATTGCTATAGCTTCGAGTATTTTTATAGAGAATATAGTAACTAATAGCACTCTAAAAAATAAAAAAGAGGAGATATTAGTTCACTTAAATAGAATAAAAAGATATAAACAAGCAAAAAGATTTTATATAACTAAAAATTCTAAATTAATAATTGATACTAAAGAGAATAAAGTTAAACAAAAATTTAAAATTATAGATAAAAAAGAATTTAAAGATAGAGATGTAATTTTAAGTGATATTTATAAAAATAGAGATATTAGTTTAATGAATGTATCTAGTTTAATTAAAATTAATGCTAAGATAATAGGAATATTAACTGTTGAAATTTATGCAACTGATGTTGATAAAGATTTAAATGAAGCTATTTATGAGATGCTTACTACTATTTTTATAATAACACTAATTGGTGTGATGGTTTCGATTTTACTCTCAAATATAGTTACGACAAAAATTATGACTCTTAGAAGTGTAGCAAACTCTATTGCAAAAGGTAATTATAATGAAAATATGGATATAGGAACTATTAAAGAGTTTGCTGACTTAGGAGATACTTTAAATACTATGAAGAGTATTATGCAAGAGATTTTATTTAAAGCTAAAAATTCAATTATAGAAGAGGAGCAATTTCGCTCAAATAATGATTTATTAAATAGTTATAGTGATATTTTTTTAAATTCAAAAGTAGAAATTGATGATAATTTTGAAGTTAGTATTCAAAAAATAGGATATTTAAAAGTAGAATATTTTTTTAATATTGTCTCAAATGAAGATTCAATATTCTCTTTTTTAGGTGAAATTAAAAGTAATAAAGAATCTATTGATAATGCAATTATATCAAGTACAATTAATACTTATTTATCAAAAAAATTACTCTCTAGTAATAATATAAATTTTTTTGATAAATTTAAAGAAATTTTTCCAATAAAAGAGTTATTAATTACTCATATTAATAAAAAGACTAAAGAGTTAAAAATATATAAATTTTTAAATAATACTCTACATAAAAAAATAATTATAAATAGAGATAAAATTTTTAAATTCCACACACTAGATAAAGAGTTAAATTCAAAGATAGATACTTATCTTAGAAATTATTATTTTTTAAATTTAGAGGATATAGCAGATGATTTAGATAAATTATTTAGAGAAAAATATAATGGGATAATTTTACTTATAAAATATAAATAGAAAATTATATTTATTTGATTTTTTAGTAGTTATGAATCTTTTTTTCTATTTAAATATACAGCTTGTAATAGTAAAATTATACACTCTAAACACCCTTTCTCTTTTCTCTCTACCATATTTATAAAAAGCATAATTAAATTATTGAAAAAATCTCTTGGCAGTGATTTATAAAGTTTATTTTTTCTATTCATTTTTTGAAGTACTAATAGTGTAGGTAAAATTTCATTCGAGCGATACTTTAATTTTTGTGTAAATCCCAAAGGTTTTTTTTCCATAAAAGTAGTAATAAAATATGCAGAATCTTCATATACACTTGCATCTCTTTGATGAGTTTTTTTAAATTGTACTAAAATATCATAATGTTTTTTTACACTATCTTTAAATATTTTTTCATTTATAACTAAATCTTCATCTCTATCTATTGCATTATTTATTAATCTAAGTTCTTTATATATTCCATTTGTAATATCTTCTTTTATCTCTTCTGATAAGTTATCAAAATATGGCTCAACCACACCATCAACTCTCTTTCCAAACATTGTTGACACACTTACCTCCTTGCATACTTAATTTTATCAATACTTTTATATTTACTAGCATCATACTCTTTTGCTCTTCGCTCATCAATTTTTTTAATATCTGTATTACTTGAAAACTCTTCGATAACTTCAGATAAATTGTCTATTAACTTTAATATCGGCTTTTCTTCAGAAATTTGATTATTAATTTCCACTTTTTCTATCTGTATATCTGTTAATTTTTCTGCATTCTTCAAATACTGTTTTATTATTCGTGAAAGCTTTAATTCATATTGATTTAAAAAAATCTCTTCACCAATAACTTCTAATTCTTTTAATATATCTTTTAAACTTTTCTTATCTAGCATTATTAAATCAAGTAGACCTCTTAACTCTTCTATCTCTGGTGAATCAGAATTTAGTGCTTTAAATCTCTTAGGAGATTCAAATTCTTCATAAATTTTTAAAAAACTAAGCATTAAGCTTTGTAGTAATTTTTTATTTCCATTTATATATTTACTTAAAACTATTTTTAATTTTTGAAAAAACTCACTATCTAATGTACTCATAAACTCCCCTTCTTTTTATATAAATGTAATTTTAGCAAAATTAAAACTTATATTATAATGAAAATTTTAAAAGTGCTTTTAAATTAATTTTTTTGGCTCTTAATTTTATATTTCCATCAAATATATGTAAATATTTATTATCATTTAAATTATTAATAAGTTTTATAAATTTAGAGTTTTGTTTTTTTTCACTTAATTTTATAATTTCAATAGAAGATTTTCCAAAACTTACCGCTTCACTTATCATAGAAGTTGAATCACTCGTGATAAAAACATATTCACTTTTTGCTAAAAAATCTCCAATAGGATTTATTTTATTTTGTGAGTAGATAACACGATAATTAAAGTTATAACTCTGAATTAACTTTTCTATCTCTGTTGAGGTTCTTCTTGATGTTGTAACAGCTTTTATATGGTTTGGAAATTTTTTAAATATAAAATCAATTATATTTTTAATTTCATCTATTTTCATCTCAAAAACACTATTATCTCCACCGATAATTAAACTAATAGCTTTTTTAGTTGGATTAAAATCATTTATAACTTTAGGGATTGATAAATTTATAGGAATTTCAATAATATTTTTTTGTTTTGGTGGAGCGTCGTGAGTTTGAGCAATTATATAATCAAAGTTTAATTTATAGCCTTTGGGAAGCATTATAGCAACAGATTTTAAATTTAGTTTTTTAGATAAGAGTTTATTTGAGTAATATGTCTCTGAACCAGTAGAGATAATAATATTATAATTATTTTTTATATTATTTAAATTTAGTAAAAACTCAAAATGCAGATTAAATTTATCAAACAGATATGAGAGTGCTTTAAAAAATTTATTTTTAAAATTTACTTCTAATATCTCATATTTCAAGTTTTCTATTTCACAAAATGCAATGGATTGATTTAAGTGTCCAATTTTAGAGTCACTAAGTATTAGGGCTTTTTTCATTTATTTTATAAATTTAAATACAAATTTTTATATTCTTCAAAAAGATTCATATTTATATTTTTTTCTATATTTATTTTAAGATTTTTTATATACTTATCATCATAAATTGATTTATAAAAATCTGAATAAATATATCTATATATAAAATCAAAAAATAGAAAAGGAGTTATTAAAAATTTTGATGGAATTCGCAAATTTTTTATACAACCAAGTTGCATTTCACATTTACTATGACTTTCCACTTTATTATCAAAATCTATTCTAATATGAGAAGTATTTGTTAATTTTAAATCTTCATCACAATCTATTATTTTACAAATATCATTTTGTATATCTTCATTTAAATCATACATCATTTCTAAATCTAAATCTTCAGGCGAACGAGTCTTCTTAGGTAGTGGATAAAATGATAATTTTGCTTTTTGCAAAATATTGTTTTTAAACTCATAATAAAATTGAAAAAATGCACCATCTTTTACTAAAAAGCTATATTGATAATCATTTTTTAATTTTTCAAACTCTATTAAATAGTTTTCTTTAAAAATACCTTTTTTATAATTAACCCAACTCATATTATTATCAATGATTTTATAATTTGTTTCTAAAATATCATCTTTATAAAACTTATAAATATCTTCAAAATTATCCTCTATAAAGTTTAAATTCATTTTTTTAATAACTCTTTTAGTAATTCAGGACTGCTTTGTATAGCTTCTCTCAATAGTTCAGGGTCATTCTTAATATTTTCTATTAGTAAACTTTTATGTTTCATTTTTAAATTATTTATTTCCTCTTCTGCTTTTTCTATCTCTATATCACTTTGTGCTAATATTTCTCTTTTTCTCTTTAAATCTTCATCTCTTGGAAAAATAAATTCAAATTTTGGATAATTTAAAATAATTTTATCAAATTCCTCTTTTAGAGAATCTATATCTCCACTTCTATTGCCACTCATATAACACCAACCTCTACTTCTTGTAATTGATACAAAAAGAGCATTCCTCTTTCTAAAAGTAAAATCTCTTGATACTTCTTGAGTATTAATAATAAAGACTATACTTACTTCATTTCCTTTTGCCCTAAATGCTGTCGTAAGTGTAACTCTATTCTCTACATTAAAATTTTCAACTTTTTCACTTCCGTATCCTGGCATGATAGCTTTAATGTTTTTTTCATTTAACTTTTGTCTTAATCTTGATAAGTGTTCATTAGAATTTTTTGTATCCAAAGTAATTACAAAAATATTTTTTGGGTTTATCTCATTTTCTGTTACTAATTTAAATATTTCATTCCTTACATAATTTAACTCTTCTTCAATAGAATTAAAAGAGTTAAAATTTACTAATTCTCTTTCATCTCTAGCATTTTCTTTTAAGAGTTTTTCTAATTTATTTTTACTATTTTCTTCTTTTCTTTCTAAAATTATTTTATCATTTTCATTAAATTTAAATGTATATTTTGGTTCTATTACATCATATCCTATTGCTTCCCAATCTTTTTTAGTATGAAGTATATCTATAATTCCTTTTTTACTATATAGACCTAATGCGAAACCATGTGCTAACATTAAATTTATTCTAGGATTTCTATATGAATTTGGGAGTATCAAATCACTTTCATTAAAAACTAATTTGTTATTTGTGATATTTAATTTACCATTTATATCTTTTCCAAATAACTCTTCAGGCTCTTTTATATTTAACTCTTTTAAAGATTGAAATTCATCATAAGCCCATACTATTCGTTTTGGTTTTTTTGTTAAGTAAAAAATAATTTCAAACAGTGCAGGAGAAAAATCTTGTGCTTCATCTATTAAAACTAAATCATATACAGGCTCAATTTTTCTTTTTATTTTTGAAAGTAAATCTTTATATATAGCTTCAAGTGGGTCTTTGCTGAATCTAACATCATTAAAAATTAAAGGTTTTATATTATATGTTTTGCAAATCTCACTATATAATCCTTTTAAATCTCTTCCTCCCCAAGCATGTAAAACTTCTAAATTTTCCCAATTCGGTGCTTCTCTTCTCTCTTTTATATAATATTTTTCTATTAAACCTTTTATAAAATAAATTAAACTTTTAGTATTAAATACAAATAAAATTTTCCAATCTCTTTTATTTTTATGTGCAAGTCCTGCTTTCATACTCAATATTATAGTTTTTCCAGTTCCTGCTAAACCTCTTATTCTCTCTATAGAATTAGGCATTTGAAGTGCTATTTGCCGTTGAACTTCATCTAATTTATAAATCTCTTCTAAAGACTTTTCAATAAAATCATTTTTTGTTTCAAGTTTACCTTTTTGTATAGAAGTTTTTTTTGAAGTTGCATATATATTACTACCATCTAAGAGCGAAATTGTTATATCAAATACTTTTACATCTATTTCAGTCGTTAAATTAGTTTCAAAAAAAGATTCTAACTCATTTAGTAAATCATTATTTGAGATAGTCTCATTAATAATTTCAAATTGTTCATCCAAATTCTTTAACTCTTTGTTATCATTAAATGGAAATAGTAATAATTTTTTTATGGGTATTTTTAATTTTTTATTTCTCCTATCAAAAATATTTACATTTTGTTTTAATCTATTTTCAACTTCACTTTCAAAATCATCTAAAATAATATCTCTTGAATATATTTCACTACTCTTTTCTGTTATCCAAAATTCACCACTTTCACCACTAATCTTTTTTATTTTATCATTTACAACATCTATTAATATAACTCCATGTTCTTTTGAAACAATCATAAAAGATGGAATTCTCTCATTTTCAATTTTACTATTTTTATCTTCTTCGATTCCTAAAGTAGTAATTTTATAGCCACAAGTACCTTGATATTTATTCAATTTCTCACTTAAAAAACTACAAATTTCTTTTTCAAATTCTGTTGTAAAAATATTTGAAGAAGCTAAACACTTCATATTAAAACCCTTTGTATTTTTAATATTTTATATTACTATTTTTTATTTTAATTTATCTTTTTATTCTACTTAATTTATCATCCCTTTAAAAGCTCAACAATCCAGTGTTTATGAAATTTTAACTCTAATGTGTGCAATGCTTCTGCCAAATTTACATCAAAATCTAAATTTTGAATATCTACTATGACTTTATAAAAAAGTTCAAATATAACTCTATTTACAATATCTAAAATAATAAATTCTCCATTAGAGGCGTTATTTAATCTCTCTATTTGCTCTTTTGCAACTTTTGATTTAATTACTGGTTCACTGCTATCTCTAAATATTATAAAGTTTGTATCTTCATTTAAATCAACTAAAGTATTAAAATTTTTAATTTTATTAGTAAAAAGATTTCCACTACCTTTTAAAAACCCGATAATTATTTTTTTATTCTCTGAAATAATCTCTAAATGCTCTGGAAGTGTCTTATTACTTAGTCTAAAGTCACTTACTTCTAAATTTTTTACAAAACTAAAAGCTTCCATAATAATTTTTAATTTACCTATATCATCGCTATCACTTAAAATAACTTGTCTACTAAATTCTACTTGTAATCTTTGAAGTTGAGTATTTATATAATGTATTATTTTTGAGTTTTCTATATAATCTTTTTTTTGTTCTATATCTTTGATATTTAACTCTTTTTTGATATATATAATTTCTCTTTTTAATTTCTCTATCTCTTCTTTTAACTCATTTTCAATATTTTGCGTAGTTTTAGGTAATTCTATTCCATCTACTTTATATCTAAAAAAATCTGATGCTAAATTAAGCATTTTTCTAATACTACTTTGTGAGAGAAGTTCCTCTAACTCTTCTGAATTTAAGATTGAATCTATATTTAATTTTGAGTGTTTTGCTTTTAAATTTAAAATATTTTTTAAATACTCTTTAGATGGAGTATTTAGAGTAATTTGTAATTGACTTAATCTATCAATTATAGACGCATCAAAATAAGTTTTAAAATACTCCAATCTATCAGGAAATAGATTTGTAATTATAAGTGCATTTGGAGTATGAGTAAAAATCTCTTTTAATGCCTCTCCATAATTTATAAGTAGCTCTTCATTATATTTAAGTGCTTCTAGTTGGTCAAAAACAATAATTAGAGGCTCATCTACTATTGAGAGTTTTCCAAAAGTTGAAATAGCTTCAAGTGAAAATTCTTCCTTATCAATATCATCACTCCAATTCTCAAGCTTGATACTTTTAATTTCATTTGGTTCAAGCTCATCTGCACTTAGCCATCTTCTAACTAAATCTCTCCTATTTTCATCAGAATAACTACAAAATTTTATAAGCCCTTTTATTATTTTTAATGAGTGTCCAGCAAAGCCATAATGTTCACTCCACCACTCTATTGTTCTCTTTTCAATAAAAGCCCAGTTTTTTCTTTTTTGTTCACTTCCATCTGCTCCTAATAAATTATAAATTCCTAAAGAATCTGAATTAAGTTTTTTTGCTATGCTCTCTTCTCTAATATTAAGTTTCTGTTTTTTATTAAATGTTTCAATTATAATCTTAGTAAAACTTTTTGCTAATAGATACTCTAATTGTGAATAGTTAGAGTTAGGTATTTTTTCTATAAATGATTCTAAAATTCTATTATATATATGATATAAGACAAATTTTGGATTATTTGGTTGGCGAATAAACAGTAATCTATTATTTTTAAGTGTCTCTTTTGCAAGTCTCATCATTAAGTGAGTTTTACCACTTCCTGCAACACCTACAACACTAACTCCTATACTTTGATGATTACTATCAAATTTAATATTTTTTAGAGTTGTCTTTAGTGAATTAAATTCATTTTTATATACTTCTTTAAAATCTATATGATTTTGAAAGGGTGTATCAACTCTACTGCTACCAAAAGGATTTATTTTTTTCTGTGAGATATCCATCAAGACTCCAAAATTTAAAAATGGTTTGCAATTGTAGGGTTTTTTAGTTTTAAAGTTAATTTATTTTAGATAAAAAGTTTAAATTTAAGTAGATAAAAAAGAGAGGTTTAAAATAGAACCTCTCTTTAGGATTATTTTTTAGGCAAAGTAATTTTAACTTTAGCTTTTTTTCTTAATTTTTTAGCTTTACCTTCAGTAAGCTCTTTGAATACTTCCATTTTTAAGTAATCTTTAACTTGTTTTTCAACCATATCAAAAGGAACATATCCCTCTTTCTCTTTCTTTTCAACGAAAATTATATGGTATCCAAATTGAGTTTTAACAGGCTTTTTACTAACAGTTTTAACTTTTTGAGAAAATGCTGCATCACTAAATTCAGGTACCATTTGCTTTTTACCGAAGAAACCTAAATCTCCACCATTTGCACCACTAGGTCCAGTTGATTTTGTTTTAGCTAATTCAATAAATTTTGCTTCTTTATCTTTTGCTTTATTCACTTCTTTGATAATATCTTTTGCTTCATCTTCAGTTTTTACTAAAATATGTCTAGCTTTAACTCTCTCTTCTTGTTTAAATTTAGTATCTAACTCTTTTTTATAGAAAGCTTTAGCATCTTTAGAGCTAACTTTTACATTTTCAAATTGTTTAGCCATCCAAACTTCAAGTGCTAAATCAGCTTTTAGCTTATCTAGTGCTTTTTTATAATCTTTATCTTTAGTAATTCCCTCTTTCATAGCATTTTGAGCTAAAAGCTTCTTTTCAATAACTTGTTCAATTATCTTCTCTTGTGCTTGTGGAGGAAGTACATCAATTGTTGCACCCTTTGCGATAGGCTTTAAAAACGCATTAACTTCAGCAGTTGTAATATCTTCACCATTTACAGTAGCTACAACATCACTTGCAAATAGACTTCCAACTAAAAGTGAACTTAAAATTCCACTAATTAAAAATTTCTTCATTGACATTCCTTAATTTTTTTTGTAAAAACATTCTTAAATATTTTAAGCAATAAATTTAAAAACTAATTTTACTATATCTATGTTTAATTTTTCCATAGTTTAATTAAATATAATAATCATAAAATCACCGTTTCATAAAAAAATCACTATTTTTTTACTTTTATGTTATTATAAAATAATATTAATTGAAGGTTAAATTATGGAATTATCTAAATACAGCATACTCTTTATTGAAGATGATGAGTATGTTAGAGAAAATTATGTAAATACTCTTAAAAATTATTATAAAGAAGTTTATGAAACAGGTAATGGAGATGATGCTTATCAGATATATTTAGATAAAAAGCCTGATATTTTAATTGTAGATATAGAAATATTTGGAATAAGTGGATTAGAATTAATTAAAAAGATAAGAGAAAATGATCATAGCACTAGAGTTATTATGCTAACTTCTTATTCAGATGTAGAGACACTACTTCAATCTAGTGAATTAAAATTAACAAAATATTTAGTAAAACCAATAGGAAGAAGAGAGTTAATAGAATCTTTAAATTTAGCAATTGAAGAGATTCATAAATTTAGTGTCAATTCAAATGAAATTATAATTTTAAATAACTGTTTCTCTTGGAATAGTAAGTTAAATGAGTTATATTATGAAAATAAAATTATAAATTTAACTAAAAAAGAGCGTGAAATTTTAAAAATAATTTTTAAAAACAGTAAAAATACAACAACTTATGAAGAGATATTATATGCTATTTGGGATGAAGATAGCCCAAAAACTTTAAAAATTTTAAAAACAATGATGAGTAATATTAGAAGCAAATTAGCAAAAGATATAATATTAAATGATTATGGAATTGGTTATAAAGTAGGATAATACATTGATTAAACTTTTAATATCTATTATTATATTATCTATTTTTTTATTTGCAAAAGATGATTTTAGTGTTAAGATAAGTTACTTTTTAACAAAAGAGAATCTCTCAATAGAACAAATTCAGAAAGTAAAAAATTTTAAATTATCAAATGGTGAAAGTTTTGGTTTTATAGATGATTATTGTTGGTTAAAAATAGAGTTAAAAAATAATTCAAATATAGAGTTAAAGAGATATTTTAAATTTGCATATCATTATATTGAACATATTTTACTTTATGAAGATATTAATTTAAAACCTAAAAAATATGGTCAATTAGAAAATTTTAATCAAAATATTAGCTCTTTACAAAATGTTCTATTTAAGTTAAAAGCTAATCCAAAAGATACTAACATAGCTTATTTAAGAATAAAATCTAACCTCTCTATGAATATAAAAATTAAACACTTTAGTGAAAAAGAGTATATAGATTATATATTTTTATATAAACAGTTATATGCTTTTGTATATGGTGTTTTATTTGCAATGCTTCTATATAATTTTATTATATATTTAAATATTAAAGAGAAAGCATATCTGTATTATGTACTTTTTCATTTTTTATTTTTGCTAGGTATTATTGCGTGGGGTGGTTTAGGATTTGAGTATTTATGGGCAAAATATCCTATTTTTAATTTTTATAGTTATGGAGTCATCTCTAATTTACTCCATTTCTTTGATTATATGCTTATGATTCATTTTTTAGATACCAAAAAATATCTACCAAAAGTAACACTTATTTTAAGAGTATTAGCTTTTATTGGACTGTTTTTTTCAATTACTTCACTCTATAATCCATTAGTTCAGATATATGAAATTTACTCGATTTTTGTAACTATAACTATGATAGGAGTAGTTTTATATTTAGCATTAATTAAAAATTTTTTAATAGCTAAATACTTTTTAATAGCCAAACTATCTCTATTTATTGGCATAATAGTGTTTATGCTTTCAGAATTTGCTTTAATAGAAGGCTCTTTCTTTGTAAATAATTTTTATATTTTTGCTATTGTTATAGAAGTTATATTAATGTCTTTTATATTATCTTATAAATTTAAAGAAGAGAGAGAAAAAAGAGTTTTAACAGAAAAGATGTTAATTAGTAAACACAAGTTATCAACTTTAGGTGAAATGTTTAATAATATAGTTCATCAATGGAGACAACCACTATCTCAAATTAACTCTATTGTTTTTAATATAGAAAGTGAATATCACTTTAAAAATTTAAATAGAGTTAAATTAGAAGATAAATTAAATTCTATAGAAACTTTAACTAATTATCTATCTCAAACTATAGATGATTTTAGAAATTTTTCTCTTGAAAACTCTAAAATAGAAAAATTTAAAATAAAAACTTTAATAGATGAGACTCTCTCTATTATTAATTTTTCACAAAAATTAAATCAAATAGATATAGAAGTTAAATACTCCAATGAAAATATATCTATATTATCAAATAAAAATGAACTTTCTCAAGTTTTAATGATAATTTTAAATAATGCAAAAGATGCTTTTATAGAAAATAAAACTCTAAAGCCTAAAATTGTTATAGATATTAGTGAAGATTTTCAAAAAAAATATATAAAAATTAGTAATAATGGAGGTGAAATTTCAAATAAAATAGTTAATAAAATTTTCAAACCCTACTTTAGTACAAAAGATAAAAAGAGTGCTACGGGTATTGGATTATATATTGTAAAACTCATTATTGATAAATTAAAAGGTTCTGTTAGTGTTAAAAATAATAATCAATGGGTGATTTTTACTATCGAACTATAAAAAGATAGTCAAATCTTTACTACTTCTTGACTATCTTTTGTTACATTAGTATATGAATTTTTTTAATCTGACATTGGCAAGTTAATTAAAATAAAAGGGTTTTTCAAATGATGTCTAGAGTAAATTTAGATTGTTCTAGTAGTTACACAGATAATTTACCAAAAATATTAGAACTTTTAAATATATCAATTTTTTTAACTTCAGCATCTATGGGTAAAGCAATATTTATTCAAGGTAGAGATAAAAAATTATTTACAAATTTTGAAGATATTGACTTTGCTATCTCTTCGTCAAATAAAGATAATAATATCTTAATATCTACTTTAAATGAGATTTTACTTTTTAATAAAAATAGAATGAATTATGAATTATTTAAAAAAATAGAGTTTAATGAGAGAATACCACTTTTAGATATAAATTATTCAGATAATAAAATTTGGTTTGCAAATCCTAAATACTCATCTATTGAATATATTAAAAAAGATAAAATAGAATTTTATTGGAAACCTCCTTTTATTAATGAGATAACACCAACTATGCAGTGTGGGTTAAGTGGTTTAGCCCTAAGAGATAATAAACCAAGATATGTTACAACTCTAAGTAAAAGTACTATTGCAAATGAGTGGAGATATAAAGATAAGTTTGAAGGTACACTAATAGATACTCAAACAGATGAAATACTCTTAGATAATTTAGTATTACCATATTCCCCAAGGTTTCATCAAAATAGATTGTTTTTTTGTGAATCTGGATTGGGTGAAGTTTGTGAGTATGATTTTAAAACTAAAGAGAAAAAAACTATTTTAAAGTTACCTGCTTATACTCATAGTATTACTTTTTTTGATTCAATAATGTTTATTGGTTACTCAAAAGCACTCTTTTCTCAAACAAAACATTTTGTACCTGTTTTAAATTTTAAAGAATCATATTCTGGATTTCTACTTGTAAATTTAAAAGATAACTCTATTATTGCTAAATTAAATTTTATAAGTGAAGTTTTAGATATTGATAGCATT
Source organism: Campylobacteraceae bacterium (assembly GCA_016744535.1). Taxonomy (GTDB): domain Bacteria; phylum Campylobacterota; class Campylobacteria; order Campylobacterales; family BB28; genus BB28. Next base: position 6,641 of record JADGEE010000028.1, on the reverse strand, counting down.
ACTATATTAAAAGATGATTCTTTTAGGAAATTAAATTTAAATAGCAATTATGAAAAAAAGTTGCTAAAAAGAGAAAAATATGATTCCCAAGTAATACAACTAAAAAGAGAAAAATATGATTCCCAAGTAATACAACTAAAAAAAGAAAAATATGATTTACTAAAAGATTATGATATTTATACAAAATTTATACATAACGATTTTACAATAAAAAATGTATATAAAAATATTAATGAAGAGTTAGCTAAAGAGATAAAAGAGGATTTTTTAGAAAAAATTTCAACAATGCCTAAACAATTTAAATCAATAAAATTTCTTATTGAAACTTGTATATATATTGTTCGCCAAAAAAATAAAATCGTTGGTGTAGTTGTAATTTATGAAGAATATATACAAAAAGATTTCTCTTTTGTATATAAAATTAGATTAGCAAATAATTTAGAAGGAGGTAACCTATTTTTAATTTTAACATTAGCAATTCAAACTTATTTAGAAAACTTTTTAAAGATGAAATACTCTTCTATACTTTTTACATCTACTGATAAACGATTTTTAAGAAAAGGTGTTCAAACGAAAATTTTTGAAAAATATGATTGGCTATTTTGTACTAATGATTTAGCACATAAAATGGATTACATAGGATATAAATATTATTTTAAAGGAAAAAATTATGTTAAAAAATAGAGTAAAATTATTCTCTAAAGTGACTTTATCACTTCTTTTGATAAGTGAAATTTCAATGTTTGCAAAAGAGAATTTGATGTTAGAAAAAGAGAATTTAATATTAAAAAATAGTGTTATGAAAGAGACTAAAAATTCAATTGATATTTTAAAAGAAAATGATTTATTATCTAGTTCTAAAATAGAGAGTAAAAGTGAATTAACTCGTGCTCATAAAAGAATTGCTAGTGGTGATGATATATTATTTACTTTTTCTGCAACCAATAGTACAGATACAACAATAACAGTTACAGGTTCAGGTTCATCAACGACAAATGCAAATGGTTCTGAGTGGTCAAATGCAACTGGAGAGGGTAATAATGTTCTTGATGATCAGTCTAGTTCAGCTACTCTATTTGATAGTTTTTCCTCTAGTGTAAGTGGTAACTATATACTTACAGGTAATTTAAAACTATCAGCAAGTGGGCAACCAGATATTGCTTTTTCAAATATATTTTTTGATAATGATAATAACGGTGATGATATTGGATTTTCTCCAAGCTCAAATACAGCAGTAAGTGCAAGTACGCTCTATACATTAAGTGGGAGTGCTACTTTTACATTAACTAGTGGAGATTTTTCAGGTTTTAATAGTGGTACTTATATTGCAACTAATTTTGATTCTATATCAGGAGGTTTTTTAAACTTTGATGCATCATCTATTTCAGTGGCTGTAAGTGCTTTAACATCAACTCTAGCTTATGATTCAACAACATTTACAGAAGCAAGTGCAAATGACGGCTCAATTACTACAACTTTAACTGTAACTTTAGCAAATGATACTTTTACAACTTCAAGTGGTGCAATGACACTAGATACTCACTATTCATTAGCTAATGTTCCAACAGGACTTAGTGCAGTTGTAACTGGTACAAGTGCTACAACAGCAACTATTACGCTAACTGGAAATGCTTCTGCTCACGAAAACACTAATGATATATCTAATTTAACAGTTACATTTTTAGCTGATGCTTTTACAACAACAACAAATGCTTCAACAGTTACTAATTATTCTAAATCTGATTTAAGTATTGATTTTACAGATGCACCAATAACACCAACTCTAACTTATGATTCAACAACATTCACAGAAGCAAGTGCAAATAACGGCTCAACTACTACAACTTTAACTGTAACTTTAGTAAATGATACTTTTACAACTTCAAGTGGTGCAATGACATTAGATACTCACTATTCATTAGCTAATGTTCCAACAGGACTTAGTGCAGTTGTAACTGGTACAAGTACTACAACAGCAACTATTACACTAACTGGAAATGCCTCTGCTCACGAAAATATTAATGATATATCTAATTTAACAGTTACATTTTTAGCTGATGCTTTTACAACAACGACAGATACTTCAACAGTTACTAATTATATTAAATCTGATTTAAATATAGATTTTACAGATGCACCAACAGTAGATTTAAGTTCAGTTGTAACGGCTAGTAAATGGAATATGATAGCAGTACCTAATGAGAGAGAAGTTACAGCTACAAATCTAACAGGGGCTACTATTTGGACTTATAATAACTCTACTCCAGCGTGGGAGCAACCCTCAACCTTAATAGCAGAAAAAGGATATTGGTTATATACAACTGATACAACTGGATATAATACAATTTCAGCGTCTGTAGCGTCAAATGGTAGAAGTTTGAGATCTGTTAATGAAGATTACACAGCTATTAAAGGAATAAGTGCAGATAGTTGGACACTTATAGGAGTATCACACACAACCGCAGGAATTAGTTGGAGTGATATTTATAGTCAAGCAAATACATTAAAATCTGGTTGTGGTTATACTCATATCTTTCATTATGATAGTGCAAATGATACTTGGAATACAACTTCAAATGTTCCTTATTTAGGTGCAATTTGGGTAAAACATAAATATTGTTATTAATAAAAAGGAATTAAAATGAAATTAAAAAGTATACTATTATCATCAATTTTGTTAAATTCACTTGTTGGAGCAACTTACGATCAAACAACATCACCACAAATACAATCAGATATTCCAAAGCTTTGTGGGGCATTAACATTTATATCAAATATTTTTGACGCTTCAAATTATCCTTTTGGAACTTGTCCAACTCCAACTCCAAGCCCAACATCAACGCCTTCAAATACTTCAAGTGTAACAAATTATATAGCACCAATTATAACTAAAATTAAACTTCAAATTTCAAGCTTAGGTGTTCAAGAGGCAAATATTAATCAAAAAAATGGAAGTAATACAGATGAGCAAATTTTTGAAAATAGTGAAATTTTAAGTGATGGTAAAAAAGCAGATACTCAAATTAAATTAACAGATAAAGAGTTTAATTTAAATATATCTATTATAGAGGGTGATAAAAATTCAGATGAGACAAATCTAAAAGCTCCATCAGATATTGAAGTGACTATGGATAATAATGGCAATACTACATTAAAAGTTGATGAAGGTGTTGAAGTTACAGCCAAAAGAGATGGAAAAATTGAAGTTAAACATAAAGATTTAAATATTAAAGTTAAATCAAATGGAGCTAATATTGAAATTAGCGAAGATAAAACTATCACTATTACAAAAGAGAATACCACAGTAGATAATCAAACAAGTATTGCAACTATTGAAATTAAAGCAAATGGAGAAATTAAAGCAAGTATCACAAACTCTAATGGTATTAAATATGATTTTAATTTTCCAACAGACTCAAATACAAAAGGTGCAACAATTGAAAATGGTGCATTAGTTGGAGAGTATAAAGCATTAAGTAAATTTTTTATGATAAAAGACAATAGTTATCAAAGAGGATTAATTCAGGGAGAAGAATCTGTTGAAATTATACCTTTAAATAATGAAGCTCAATTTGAAGAGAAACTCTATTTTGAACAAAATTATAGAGGAATTATATTAAGAGAGGGAGAGGCAGAAATTATAGTTGATGGAGTTCCTATAAATATGGAATCTGATAAAGAGTATATATTAATTATTCAAACAGTAGAATCAGACAAGCTTAATTTAAACAAAATTTACAATAAAGATAAAAATTATTTACATCTTAAAAAAGGTTGGTCATTAATATCAACTCCTATTAATAGTGAATTAAATGTAACAGATACTTTTTATACTAAAGATTTAGCTTATAAATTTCAAAATAATAGTTGGATTAAAAATCCTGAAATTCTTAAACAAAATGAGGGAATGTGGGTTAAGTATAACTTTAATATTGATGTACATTTAAATGAATATAATATAAGTCAAAATTATGAACTTAACTCAACTATTCTAAATAGTGGTTGGAATTTAATTGGAGCTGGGAATGATTTTACACTATCAGAAGATTATAAAATTATTTGGGCTTTTGATAATTTAGATAAAATATGGGTTGAAAATCCTAATCAAATTTTAAGAGGTTATGGTTTTTGGATTAAAAAATAACTTCTCTCTTACTCTTCTTTTATAAAAATATTTCCTATAACATATTAACTCAATTTAAACCCTCTTTTGTTAAAATGAAAATAAACTTTAACTAAGGAAGATGAATGCTAAGATTTGCACCAAGTCCAACTGGAGATATGCATATTGGAAATTTAAGGGTAGCAATATTTAACCATATTATATCAAAACAGAGAAATGAGAAGTTAATAATTAGAATAGAAGATACAGATAGAGAAAGAAATATAGATGGTAAAGAGAGAGAAATTTTAGAGCTTTTAAATAAATTTAAAATTGATTATTCACAAGTTGTATTTCAAAGTCATAATATAAAATTTCATCAACAAATAGCGATGAAATTAATGATGGATAAAAAAGCTTTTGCCTGTTTTTGTCCAGAAGATATTTTGCATAAAAAGCGAGAAGGTGCAAAAAAAGCTAAAGAGGCATATAGATATGATGGTGCTTGTGAACTTTTAAATGATACAGAAGTAATGGAAAATGAAAAACCATTTGTAGTTAGATTTAAAAAACCAACTGAAAATATAAACTTTTTTGACGGGATAAAAGGTGAATTTGAATTTAACCCAAAAGAGATTGATAGCTTTATAATATTAAGAGTTGATAAGTATCCAACTTATAATTTTGCATGTGCGGTAGATGATATGTTACTTGATGTTTCAGTTGTAATTAGAGGAGAAGACCACCTCTCAAATACTCCTAAGCAAATTGCAATTAGAGATGCTATGAACTATGATAAAGTAATTGATTATATTCATTTACCAATTATTTTAGGTGAGAGTGGTAAAAAAATGAGTAAGAGAGATGATGAATCAAGTGTTAAGTGGTTATTAGAGGAGGGATTTTTAGTTGAAGCTATTGAAAATTATCTGATTTTACTTGGAAATAAGACACCAAAAGAGATATTTAGCATTCACGAAGCGATAGACTTTTTTAGCGTAAAAAATATCTCAAAATCACCTGCAAAATTTGATATTGATAAGTTAAAATTTATAAATAGAGAGCAAATGAAATTAAAAGATGAATTAGAATTATCAAAGCTTTTAGGTTTTGCAGATGTGCATATTGGAGCATTAGCAAAACTTTATGTAGAAGAGGCAGATACAATAAAAGAGTTAAAACCTAAAATTGATAAATTTTTTGCCCCAAAAGAATCTAAAGAGTTTAAAAATGAGATAGAACAATTAAAAAATATTTTAAAATCAAAAGAGTTTGAAACTTTTAATGATTTAAAATCTTATGCTATGAGTGAATCAGGGTTAAAAGGTAAAAATCTATTTAAACCACTTAGGTTTGTTTTAACTGGAGCTTTTAGTGGACCTGAAATTAGTAAAATTTATCCTTGTATTAAGGGTTATTTAGGTGAAATTATAAAATAAATTTAGGAGTTAATTTGAGAGTTATTTTTATGGGGACACCCGATTATGCGACAACTATCTTAAAAAGTTTAATTAATGATAGTAAAATTGAAGTTATTTCTCTTTTTGCTCAACCTGATAAACCAGTGGGGCGAAAACAAGTTTTAACTCCTCCTGATACTAAAAAATTTTTAATTGAAAATGAAATTAATATACCAATATTTCAGCCAAATAAGTTAAGAGATAAAGAGAATATTGAAATTATAAAAAATTTAAATCCTGATTTTATTATAGTTGCTGCCTATGGACAAATTTTGCCTAAAGCAATATTAGATATTACACCTTGTATCAATTTACACGCTTCACTTTTACCAGCTTATAGAGGAGCTAGTCCAATTCAAAGTTCTCTTTTAAATAGTGATAAATTTAGTGGTGTAACTTCGATGTTAATGGATGTAGGGCTTGATACTGGTGATATATTGGGATTTAGATTTGTTGAGGTTGGAGATAAAAATGTAGTTGAGTTATTTAACACTTTAGCAGAGGAGGCAAGTAAATTAACAATTATTACACTTAAAAATTTCTCAAATATAAAGCCTTTAAAACAAAATAGTGCTTTAGCTTCATATTCACCAAAAATTACAAAAAATGATGGATTGGTTGAATTTAAAAATGCAAAAGATATTTATGCAAAATTTAAAGCATTTTACTTTTGGCCTGAAATATTTATCTCAAGTGGTTTAAAATTAAAAGAGATAAATTTAATAGATGAAGATAAAAGTTTTAATGAGGGTGAAATTTTAGAGATAAGAGAAGATTCTATTATAGTTGGTTGCAATAAAGGCTCAATTGAAATTTTAAAAGTTCAACCAAAATCAAAAAAAGCTATGGATGTTTTAAGTTATTTAAGAGGAAAAAGATTAAATACTAAAGATATTTTTAATTAAAAAATGGAATTAAATTTTTTACTTACTTATATTTTAGTTTTAATAGCCTTATTTTATTCAAAAATAGAAAATTTAAACTTAGAAAAAGAGATTTTAATTGCTTCATTTAGAGCATTTATTCAACTTCTGATTTTAGGTTACTCTTTAATTTATATATTTCAATTAGAAAATATT
>JADGEE010000129.1 GCA_016744535.1 Campylobacteraceae bacterium | reverse complement strand
ATTGTTTTGCATCTCTAAAAACAAATTCAATTTGAAATCTAAGTGTATAGTATTTAACAATTTTATTGTAAGATAAATCTAAATCTGTACTAAAAAGTATAACTCTCGATTCTTTATCTGTTTTTATATTTTTATTATTATTATCACAATATTTAGTCAGTGCCTCTTTTTCTAAAGTTATTACATTTTTCATATGTTAATTATAGCAATTTTTCACATAAATAAAATTTATAGGCGTGTAGTGAGGGAGTTGATAGAGAATCTATTTATATGCTATCAGAAATCATATGATAATAACTAAAGTTTCGTAGAACGGTCGAAAACCAGTTCTACTAAATTTTAATTAATTTTTGAAAGTAGTTTCGGATTTATGACAAGATTTCTTACGCCGTGAGCATGATCTTCTTCAAAAATATTACCATCTTTACACCATTTACCAACACTATCTATATTTACTTTAGCTACTTTAGGACGAACACTCCAGCTAACTTGAAATGGAGAGCCTTCTTCATTGAAACTAGGTCCTGTAGTTGAACCTTCATATTGGATAGAAGTACCAGTATTAGTTGGTATATTTAATGCCTGATGTAAACCATTTTTAATACCATGTTTAGTTAAATCATTAAAATCAAGAGCATTTTTGTCATTAACTAATATAAATACTTGTGCCTCTACACGCAATTGAGGATTATTTATTGATTTACTCAAACATGAGCCTAAAGTAGCCCCTGGTTTGACCATAGCACTTGAGTGAACATAGTGAACTTCAATTGTATCACCTACATAAAGACTACCGTGTTTACTTGGGCAAATTTCATTTTTTATTGCTTTGCTCTCTTCTTTGCTTAGATTACCTGAATATTTATAACCACTAAGATAACCGTGACCATCACCATTACCTGCATAAGTAGTAAATTCACCACCTTTATGTTCAGCATTTTTATGGAAATGAATATTACATAGATTCATTTCAGTATAAGCAGGTGCAGAATTAAATATAATAGCATTTTTACCTATTATTGAGTCTATATCACGCGGAGATTGAGGTCCAACCCCTTTACCTTCTGTATTTTTCGCAAGCATTTCTCGTTGTTCAGCAATTACTTTATTAGAAACCATTTGAGCACTATGACTTTTTAAAGTGTGATTTTCTGCAAAAGTATTTAATGAAATTAAAGATACTAATCCAGTAACTATTAAACTTCTTTTTAACATTATTTTCTCCTATATTTTAAAATATAAAAAATGATATATTAATTTAACTTAATATCTAAGATATATTTTAAAATTTAAAGCAAATAAAAAATTTGATTTTTTATGAGAGAGTAATTCAATAAGAAAAAAAAGAGTGTGAAAAAGTTAATATAACTTCACTCTTATAAAGCAGATTTTGCTTTTTCTACGATAACTTTAAATGATTCATAATCATTCATAGCCATATCAGCTAAAATTTTTCTATCAAGTTCAATTCCTGCTAATTTAAGACCGTGTGTAAATCTTGAATAAGATATATCATTTAATCTACAACCTGCATTAATTCTAATAATCCAAAGTCTTCTAAAATCTCTTTTTTTATTTCTTCTATCTCTATAAGCATATGCTAAAGCATGTTCAACTTGTTCTTTTGCTTTTCTATAATGTCTACTTCTACCACTAAAATAACCACTCGCTAATTTTAAAATCTTTTTATGTTTTCTTCTTCTAACGACGCCTGTTTTTACTCTTGGCATAATATTCTCCTTTTTTAACCCTATTTTTTCAATAAGGTGTTAGCTTTTAGCTAAACTTTACCTAATTCGGTTTTTAATTTTTATAACTCTTATACACCAGTACCGAGCATCATACTTATGTTACCCATATTTGCACTATTTACAAATTTTGCTGCTTTTAAGCCTCTTTTTGTCTTAGGACTTTTTTTAGTTAAAATATGACTTCTAAATGCAGAACCTCTTTTGATCCCACCTTTAGATTTTTTAAATCTTTTAACTGCACCTTTAACAGATTTCATTTTTGGCATTAATTTTCTCCTTTCTTAAGATTTATTTAGCTTTAGCTTTTTTAGGGATTACTGTCATATTTACATAACGACCTTCTGGTTGTGGAGATTTATCCATATCTCCAATCTCTTTAACCATTTCAAATACACGCTTAAGTACTGCTACTCCAGCTTGTGGGTCACCAATTTCACGACCTCTTAAAAATACACGAAATTTAACATGCTTTCCAGCTTCTAAAAACTCTATTGAGTGTTTTACTTTATAATTTATATCATTTTGAGCAATTTTAACAGACAATTTAATCTCTTTTAACTCAATTACTTTCTGTTTTTTCTTTGCCTCTTTCCTCTTTTTCTCTTGTTGGTATTTAAACTTACCATAATCCATTATTTTACAAACGGGAGGTTTTGCATTTGGAGAAATTAAAACTAAATCAAGCCCCTCTTCTCTAGCTAATCCCAATGCCTCTCTTGATGAAATTATTCCGTGTTGTACAGCTTCCTCTCCTATACACCTAACTTCACTTAACCTAATATCCTCATTTAAAAGAACTCCGTTGTTTTTATCAACTTTTTTATTCAAAAACTTGCCTCACTCATTTTCTCCTTTATTAAATTAAAAAATTCATTTTTTGCTAAAGTAGATTGGGTTCTCTCTCTCCTATCTCTAATTGAGATAAGCCCCTCCTCTACTTCTTTATCTCCTATAATAGCTACAATTGGAACTCTCTGTTTTTCTGCGTTCCTAATTCTCTTATTTAAACTCTCATTTTTATCATAAAGTTCACTATCAACTTCAATTAACATTAATTCATTTTGAAGTTTTTTACAATAATCTACATGATTTTCACTAATTGGAATAAAAATAATTTGTGTTGGTGAAATAAACATTGGAAATTCACCTGCATAATGTTCAATCAAAATAGCAATAAATCTCTCAAATGAACCAAGTATTGCACGATGAATCATAACAGGACGAACTCTCTCATTATTCTCATCAACATACTCTAAATCAAATCTCTCTGGTAAGTTAAAATCTAACTGTATTGTACCGCACTGCCATTTACGATTTAAGGCATCTGTGATTTTTATATCAATTTTAGGACCATAAAATGCTCCTCCACCCTCATCGACTCCAAATTCTAAATTATTTTCACTAAGTGCCTCTTTAAGTGCAGTTGTAGCAATATCCCAAATCTTATCATCACCTATTGCTTTATCTGGTTTAGTAGAGACTTCCATACCATAATTAAATCCAAATTTAGTCATAATTTTATCAATAAAATCAACAACTTCTAAAATATTCTCTTTAATTTGAGATGATGTACAAAAAATATGAGCATCATCTTGTGTAAATTCTCTAACTCTTAAAAGTCCGTGTAAAACTCCGCTTTTCTCGTGACGATGCACTACTCCATACTCAAAAAATTTAAGAGGTAAATCTCTATAACTTCTAACACTATGTTCATAAACTTTAATATGTCCTAAACAATTCATAGGTTTTAATGCATACTCACACTCATCTTCAATATTGGTGAAATACATATTTTCACCATAATTTGCATAGTGTCCACTTGTTTTCCATAAAGATGATTTTAAGATCTCTGGTCCACGGACTGGTTGATAACCTCTTAATCTGTGGGCTTTAAATAACATATCTTCAAGCCTACTTCTAAGTCTTGCACCCTTTGGAAGCCAAATTGCTAAACCAGCACCTGATTCTTCATCAAAAGTGAATAAATCTAAATCTTTTCCGACTTTTCTATGGTCTCTCTTCTTAGCCTCTTCAATCATTGTTAAATACTCGGTAAGTGATTCTTTATCTGCAAAAGCGATACCATAAATTCTAGTTAGCATTTCTCGATTTTCATCCCCACCTAGATAAGCACCAGCTACTCTTGTCAATTTAAAGTATCTTGCAAATTTTGTATTTGGCAGATGTGGACCTCTACATAAGTCTTCGAAACTACCTTGTTTATAAATTGATAGTTCATTAGAATCTAATTTTTTTAATACTTCTTGTTTTAAATCATCATCTTTAAATTTTTCGATAGCTTCTTGTTTAGTTAATATATATTTTTCAAATTTATATTTTTTAGAGACTAAAGATTTCATCTTTTTTTCTATCTTTTTTAAATCATCCTCACCTATTTTTGAATCAACTCTAAAATCATAATAGAAACCCTCATCAACAGTAGGTCCTACAAAAAACTTAACTTCAGGATAAAGCTCTTTTATAGCTTGTGCCATTAAGTGTGCTGTTGAGTGTCTAATAATATCTAGTGAATCACTTGAATTATCAAAGTAGATTGGCTCTCCATCTGTAATAGATTTATCTAAAGCCGTTTGTAAATCTATAATTTCATCTTGAACTTTTATTCCAATTTGTTCCAATAATATACCTTATATATATTTAATTTAATTAATGGTGGTCGTAACAAGATTTGAACTTGTGACCACTACCATGTCAAGGTAGCACTCTACCACTGAGTTATACGACCGTAAAATTAACTTACGATTATATCTAATCTTAAATTAAATTACCTTAAACTATTTACTTTTTGGTTTTCGACATGTACTGAGACAAAATTAGATAGTTAATTAAAAAAATAAGAATATTTTATTGATATAAATTTAGTAACTACTCAGCCTATATAGAAGCCTATAAATAGGGCTTCTTGAAATTTAAAAAGATTTCTTTTAAAAACAAAGATGCCCTTATTATGATACTTTAAACTTTTTTTAAAACTTTAAGTGAAAATAAAAGTACCCATTCTAGGGGAGTTTATAGGCTGAGTAGTTACTAAATTTAATATAATATAGTATAGTTAAGTAAAGTAGCTAATAGCTTAAAAATCAATATTTAACATTTGTTTAAAATCATCAATAACACTATTGTATTTGGTATATACCTGATGAAAATTTTTCATATTTCTACCAGGTACTTCTATATTCTTTACATTTATATATTTTAACAAAAGGTTATTCATATTAAATGATTTATTGTTTCCATAATCTAATAAAGTGGCAAATTCTATGTAATATTTAAGAGTATCTATATTGTAATTGTGAGTATTCATAAAAATTTATATTTCAATTTCTTTATTTAATTTTCCATGATTATATATAGTACCTGCTAATATTCTAGGTGTATTACCCTCAACAAAAGAACCTTTTATATCTTCTCTTATAGACCCAGTTTTCATCAAAGTAAATACTCTTTTTATTTTATTATTTTGCTTTTCAATTACTTTCCTTGGGCATTCCCATATTTATCTAAAAAACAATGGGAAGAAAATTTTAATATTAAATATACTTCTTTATAATTGCAATTAATATTATCTCTTAATGATAATTAGAATGAACATATTATAATAAAATAGCAAAAAAATTACTTAAATTAATATATTTTATTAACCATTTTAAAATATTTTATTTGCTCAATACTCTCTTTGCAGGAACTCCAACTACTTTTAAGTTATCTTCTATGTTATTAATTACAACACTTCCCGCTCCAATAATAGAATTTTCACCAATTTTAATACCTTGAATTAAAGTTGCACCAATTCCAATATGGCTAAATTTACCAATAGTTACATTTCCAGCTAAAGATACATTTGGTGAAATATGCACAAAATCATTGATAATATTTTCGTGTTCAATTACACTTGAACTATTTAAAATCACACATTTACCTATTTTAGCTTCCGCGTTTACTATAACTCCAGCCATAACAACTGTTCCAATATCAATTTTCGCTCTTTTTGAAATTATTGCTTTAGGATGAATTAGAGTTGCAATTTTTATATTATCCTTTATGAGTTCTCTAAATATTTTTTCTCTTATTTTATTATTTCCAATAGCTATTATTACTTCTATATGACTATTTAAGTTTAAAAATTTCTTTTTAAATTTTTTATAATTTATACTTTTAAATTCAAAAACTTCTTTTTTTTCTCTATCATCAATAAATGCGATAACTTTATAATTCAACTCTTCTACTATTTCAGCTATAACTTTACCGTGTCCACTTGCACCGTAAATTGCGATTTTTTTCAACTGTTGCCTTTAAACTTCTCTGCTGTAACTTGTCCATCTTGACTTATTCCGTCTCTTTTAATGACTTTAAGCAATGTCATCCAAAAAATTTTTATATCTAAACTAAAATTTAAATTTTCAACATAATAGACATCTAACTTAAATTTTTCACTCCAACTAATAGCATTTCTACCATTTACTTGAGCCCAACCTGTAATTCCAGATTTTACTAAATGTCGCTTTTTCTGCTCACTATTATATAGACT
>JADGEE010000128.1 GCA_016744535.1 Campylobacteraceae bacterium | reverse complement strand
AGTACAAGTAAATGGTGCTGTATGTTTCATATAAAATTCCTTATAATTTAAATTAATACTTTTTTATCTGTTCTATTATATATATATTACAAAAAAAACATAACAAAAAAATAACTTATACATGAATTTAAACTTAATTACATACTTTTAGTGAGTTTTTAGTGAGTTTTTTTAGTAAAATGAAAAAAAAGAGAGTTTATAAGATTATTTTTTAATCCAAAATCCATAACCTTTTAATATTTGGCTAGGATTTTCAATCCACTCTTTATCAATATTATCAAAAGCCCAAATACTCTTAAATTCATCAGAATTTAAATTTATATCACTTCTAGTTCCTACTAAATTCCAACCACTGTTTAAAATAGTTGAGTTAAATTCATAACTTTGAATTGAATTATAATCATTGAAATGAACAAAAATATTAAAATCATATTGAATCCACATTCCTTCATTTGGTTTTAATATTTCAGGGTTTTTAATCCATCTATTATTATTAAACTTATAACTCTCTTCACTGGTGTAAAAAGTTTCTGTTAGATTAAGTTCTTTATTAATTGGAGAACTTATTAATGACCACCCTTTTCTAAGATGTAAATAATTTTTATTTTCATCATAAATAGGATTTAAAGCTTTTGTATCACTATTTTGAATAATAATTATATACTCTTTATCTTTCTCCATCTCAAGTGTTTCACCATCAATTATAATATCAGCTTCACCACTTCTTAAGATAACTCCTCTATAACTTTTATCTAAATATAATTTCTCTTCAAATTGTGCTTCAATATTTATTGGAATAATTTTTACATATTCCTCTCCATAATTTACCCCTCTTGTATAGCTATTATCTTTTACGATAAAAAATTCACTTAATGCCTTATATTCGCCAACTAAAGCATTATTCTCTAATTTTGCACCTTTATGATTTGAATCTATTGGAAAATTAAAAGCTTGTTTAGTTCCATTAGAGTTTATTATACTTGCACTAACTTCTCCATTTGATTGAATCTCAATTGTTGAAACTACCTTTTTGTTATTAATTATTACCTCTTTTGAAATAGTTATCTTTTTATCTTCATCTATCTCTATATTTGAGCCATTTGATTGAATCTCAATATTTAAATCTTTATGTTTAATTTCGACTTTTCCATCTCTTTTAGCTATAACTTCTATATCATTATCAACTTTTAAAGTTGAATTTCCACTACTATCCATAGTTAATTCAATATCAGATGGGGCTTTTATATTTGTATTTTCATCTTCACCTAAGATAGATACATTTAAATTAAACTCTTTATCACTCAATTTAATTTGAGTATTAGCTTCTGTACCATTTTCTAAAGTTTCACTATTTTCAAATATCTGTTCATTTGGATTGATTCCATCTTTTTGATCAATATTCGATTCTTCAATACTAAAATTTGTAATTTGTAATTTTACTTTAGGTTCAGTTATAGTTGGTGTTATATAAGTTGGGTTAGGATTTGAACTAGGTGTCGAAGTAGGTGTCGGAGTTATTTCATTACAACTAAAAAAAAGAGAGTTTGAAGCCCCAAAAGTATTTGATAAAAAAGAGATAGCACCACAAAGCTTTGGGATATCTGTTTGTGTTTGTGGTGTTGTACTTTGGTCATAAGTTGCCCCAACAAGATAATTTGATATTACAATTGATGATATTATTATATTTTTTAATTTCATTTTATATCCTTAAATTAATTACAATTATTCTGTTTTATCCAAACAGCACCTAAATATGGGACATTACTTGTTGTATTCCAACTCTCATTTATACTATCGTAGTAAAAAGAGTAAGCAAAAGAACAATTAGTATTTGCGGTATTTGTAGGGTTATAAATATCACTCCAATCAATTCCTGAAGTTGATTTAGATATACCAACTAAATTCCATCCAGTATCTCCTACACTTTTAATAGTTGTGTAATCATCTGTAATAGTTGAGCTAACACTAGTTGCAAAAATTGAATTATATCCAGTAGTAGAAGTTGTATATAGCCAAAATCCTTCTCCCGCTTTGAGTGTTGTTGGTTGCTCCCAAGCATTAGAAGTGTTATTAAATGTCCAAAGAGTAGCACCTGTTATATTTGTAGCTGTAACTTCTCTCTCATCAGCTATAGCAATCATATTCCATTTATTTGCAGTTACAACACTGCTTAAATCTACACTTACTTCTTTTGAAAAATAAATTTTTGAAATATTATTATCACTAATATCTCTACCAGTAATTAAAATATCTTTATGAGTATCACCATCTAAATCAGCTATCGCCACTGAACCATAATAGACTCCAGTTAATAAATTAGTCGTATCTTCACTAAAAGTTCCTACTCCATCATTTAAATATATTTTTGAAATTGGATCACTACCATCATAACCAGTAATTAAAATATCTTTATGAGTATCACCATCTAAATCAGCTATCGCCACTGAACTATAATAGACTCCAGTTAATGAGTTAGTTATATCCTCACTAAAAGTTGCTGTTCCATCATTTAAATATATTTTTGAAATTGGATCACCATTACTATCATCACCAGTGATTAAAATATCATTATCACTGTCACCATCTAAATCAGCTATTGCTACTGAATTATCCATCGTTGAGTTTAAATCATCATCTTTAGTCCCTGCATCACTAAAAATTCCAGTTCCATCATTTAAATATATTTTTGAAATACTACCACTAATAGCGTTTCCAGAAATTAAAATATCATTATCACTATCACCATCTAAATCATCTATTGCTACTGAA
Organism: Campylobacteraceae bacterium; assembly: GCA_016744535.1. Lineage (GTDB taxonomy): Bacteria > Campylobacterota > Campylobacteria > Campylobacterales > BB28 > BB28. The sequence goes on along the minus strand of JADGEE010000128.1, from coordinate 3,560 downwards.
CTATAATTAATCCCTACTAAAGCATCATCTTTAGTCCCCGCATCACTAAAAGTTGCTGTTCCATCATTTAAATATATTTTTGTAATTTTATTATTACTGCTATCTCTACCAGTAATTAAAATATCATTATCACTATCACCATCTAAATCATCTATTGCTACTGAACTTATATAGACTGCACTTAAAGCGTCATCTTTCGTTCCTGCATCAGTGAATATGGCATTACCATCATTTAAATATATTTGTGAAACTAGATTATCCCCACTATCTTTACCAGTAATTAAAATATCGTTATCATTATCACTATCTAAATCAGCTATTGCCACTGAACCATAATAGACTCCAGTTAATGAGTTAGTGACATCTTCGGTAAAATTTCCACTACCATCATTTAAATATATTTTTGAGATTCTAGCCTCTTTATCACCAGTGATTAAAATATCTTTATCATTATCACCATCTAAATCTTTTATTGCCACTGAACTATAACTAACACCAGTTAGTGAGATAGTAGTATCTTCTTCAAAAAATCTAATTTCAACTGTATTATTTGTAACGCTCTCATTTGTTAAATCATAAACTGTATTTAAAAAAATATCTTGAAGCTTATTAGCCCCACTTGTATAACTAATGGCTATTGTCTCACTCTCTTTTAAACTACTAGCTAAAGTTAATTTTACTTTATGCCCAATTATTGCTACGGTTGAAACAGTAATTGCTCCACTAACACTTCCACTTATTACAAAACTACTTGTAGCAGGAACACTACTAGAGTTTAACTCTTCATTAAAAGCAAGAGTTAGTTCACTATTTTTTCCAACTGCTTTTGAGAGTGAGGGAGGTGTTAAATCTGCAAAGTATATTTTTGAAATTCTACCACTATTACTACCAGTAATTAAAATATCATTATCATTATCACCATTTAAATCAGCTATTGCTACTGAACCATAAAAAATTCCAGTTAGTGAATTTGTAGTATCTTCAGTGAAAGTGCCACTACCACTACTATCATTTAAGTATATTTTTATAATTTGATTAGAACTACTGTCACCACCAGTAATTAAAATATCATTATGATCATCACCATCTAAATCAGCTATTGCTACTGAACCATAAAAAATTCCAGTTAGTGAATTTGTAGTATCTTCAGTGAAAGTGCCACTACCACTACTATCATTTAAGTGTATTTTTGTGATTTTACCATTACTACTATCAATACCAGAAATTAAAATATCATTATGACCATCACCATCTAAATCAGCTATTGCTATTGAACTCTTATAAACTCCATCTAGTGAATTTGTAGTATCTTCAGTAAAAGTGCCACTACCACTACTATCATTTAAGTATATTTTTGTAATTTTATTAGTTCCATCATAACCAGAAATTAAAATATCATTATGACCATCACCATCTAAATCAGCTATTGCTACTGAACTATACATAACTCCATCTAGTGAATTTGTAGTATCTTCAGTGAAAGTACCACTACCACTACTATCATTTAAGTATATTTTTGTAATTTTATTAGTTCCATCATAACCAGAAATTAAAATATCATTATGACCATCATCATCTAAATCAGCTATTGCTACTGAACCTTTATAAACTCCATCTAGTGAATTTGTAGTATCTTCAGTGAAAGTGCCACTACCACTACTATCATTTAAGTATATTTTTGTGATTTTATTGAAACCACTATCAGTACCAGAAATTAAAATATCATTATGACCATCGCCATTTAAATCAGCTATTGCTACTGAACTATACATAACTCCATCTAGTGAATTTGAGACATCTTCAGTGAAAGTGCCACTACCACTACTATCATTTAAGTATATCTTTGTAATTTTACTCATACTACTATCAAAACCAGTAATTAAAAGATCATTATGACCATCACCATCTAAATCATCTATTGCTACTGAACTACTATTAACTCCAGTTAGTGAATTTGAAACATCTTCAGTAAATCCTACTCCATAAATATTTGATGTTAATATAGTTGCTAAAACTGTACTAATTGCTATGTTTTTATTCATTGCCTTCATAATTTTATCCTTATGTATATGGATAAATATTTTATCATCCATTTTGTTTTTTAATATCATACAAAAAAAATATAATTAAAATGTAACCTATCCCTTAGTTTAAACTTAAATATGTATAATTTTAGTAAATTTATGAGTTTTTAGTAATTTTTATTTAGTAACAGATGTTAAGATGGCTTAAAATTTTCTCTAAAATAGCTTTAAATTAGCATTATCGTAACATCATTTGGAATTTAATCGGAACTAGAGCTGATATAACTCTAAACAAAAATTATAAAAGTGTTTGGACTCAAGTCAATTAAAAGAGGTTATGGATTTTGGATTAATTACTGATATTATGTAATTTAAAAAAACAGATGAAAAAATAATAATTTTTGATTAAATAAGGCTTGACCTTTTCTCAACTTTATCTATTTTTTCAAGTTCTTTTATAATATTTTCTTTCATTTCAAATATAAATAAAGTTTTTATATCTTGATATTTCATATATTTGTGTAAGGCTTCATTTTCATTCTCAAGTATTTTAATATATTTATCATTTTTAGATAAAATCTCTTTTAACTTCAAATTATGCCATATAGAAAATTCAAAACTTAGCCATTTTGTAAAATCTGTTGCTAATAAATTATGTATCCAAATTTCATTATTTTTTTTAATTATCAAATTATCTTTTAAAGAAGTTATATTTTGAACTGTTTTAATATATTTTTTTGCTACTTTTGTTTTTAGATAATTCTCAAACTTTTTATTAAACTCATTAGCTATTTTAGTGTTAATATAAAGTTCATCTTCAAAAAGACCAAATAGAACTATTTTATTTTGATATTCATATTTTAGGATTGACATAATGTTTTCCTTTAGTTAATAAAATATTAATTTAAAAAATAATTATATTATAATAATGTTAATTATGTCAATAGCTTTATTAAAAAAAAGTTAATTTTTTATATTTCTCAATTCATCAAATAAAATAAAAAAATCTTTATATTTATCTACTTTGCTTTTAAGTTTAGAATTTTCAAGCAATAGATTTAAAGTAAATATACTTTGTGGTGTAATTTCTTCAGGTTTTTTAACCCATCTAACTATTGTCTGTTCTGTAACATCTAATTTTTTGGCTAATTCTTTTTGAGTCATTCCCAGTTCTTTACAAATTTTTTTGATTAAATTATCTTCTCTATTCTCTGCCATATCTCCCCTTTAAATACTTAATATTTTTTATTTGAATTATATCTAATTAATAACTTATTTATTTAATTTTAATAACTTCTAAAATTTTGGCTGATTCTCACTAAAAACTCATAAATTTCACACATTTAAGTTTAAATTAATGTATAGCTTACTTTTTAGTTATATTTTTTCTGTATTATTAACTAATACTTTATATTACTTTTTTAGCAATGGAAATTAAAAAAAGGATAACTTATGCAAATAATAAATAAAAAAATAACGATTAGCACAATTACAGCTATGATTTTAAGTTCAAGCGTTTATAGTGGAGATTTTCAA
>JADGEE010000127.1 GCA_016744535.1 Campylobacteraceae bacterium | reverse complement strand
TTTATTTATTAGTAGATTTAATTTTAGTAGTTCTATCGCAGGAAAAATTGCAAATAGAACTGATACAAATACATTTTTAAAAATCTCAAATAAAATTGAAGTTAATAAAAATAATTTTGATAAAAGTTTTAAAGAGCTATCTAATGAAATTGATAATTTAAATATTAAATTAGATTATAATAATAATGTAATAAGTGCCGAAAATGTAGAAATTAAAAGAGCCATTACAGGCAAATTATTAAAAGTAGAATTTAAAGAAGATATGAAAATAAAAACATTCACAAGATTAGCCTTATTTGTGGTACTTAGCACTGGTAGAAGATTAGCCGAACTATTAGTTAAACCGAGCAATATCGGTGCTAGAATTGAGAATGCAAAAAAAGATATAGAAGGATTTAGTGATATTGTTGATTTGAAGTATAAAGAAATATTTTTGAAAATAAAAGATAGTACAGATACTGCAATATTCCTAAATCAAAAAAAGAAAAATAAGGGAGCTGATAATGTAAAAGGTTTTATGATTCCAGTTGGAAATTATGAAAAAACAATAAGAGCATTATTATTATTAAGAGTTTTTATCCCTAATGTTGCACTTAAAAAAGGAGAACATTATGTTGCTGATTATATGAGAAGCTACATAAATAAAGAGTATTTAAAAGAGAATTTTGAAGGTATTAAAGATTTAAAAGATTGCCGAAGTCTGTATGCAACTATTGCAGAACAAAAATATAATAGAGGAAATACGGACTTTTTAGTCTATATGCAAAATATTCTAGGACACGAAAAAGGGCTAAATGACCTTAAAACAACCCTTCACTATAACCGTTTTAAGTTGGTATGATTAATAATGTCTAATAAAGATTATTATTAAGAATAAAGAGTATTTAGATAAGCGATTTAAATACTCTTTAACTTTCTTTTTTTACTTGGAATATTATCGATTAATAAATTTAACAAAGCATACACATTGTAATTGTATTCAGCAGAATAATATATAGGTTTGATAATTTCAATATCTGTAGCTTCTTTAACTCTTTGTTGAATTGAAATAACTTTATCCTCTAAAAACTCTTTTAATTTATTCATTGGTTTATGATTATTATAATCCCAATGCCTTCCTTTCATAGCCATATCTGATTGATTAACTGCTACAAGTATTCTACTTTTTTGAAAATTGGGAACAATAACTTCATTTAATAATTTATAAGTTGTACCCATATCTCTATTTGAACCATCAATAATTACTAAAACCATATCAATAAATCCATATTGATTATTATTTTGATAATAATCTCTATAGAGTAAATCTATAATATTCTTTGAGTGTTCTTTGTCTCTTTGAATACCATCACCCAATCCAGGAGTATCCCATAATCGAAATACTCCATTTAAATTATAACTATCTAAAGTCATTGTTTCAGGCTCAACTCCTCTACCAACTGAAACTATCTCTTTTTGAAAAAGCGAATTTAAAGTAGTTGATTTTCCTGCTCCTGTGACACCTGTAACCATCACATCTAAAGGATTAATACCCATTTCATTAAGCTTATAAGTTAAATCTGCATATCTATAGTTTTTATACATCTTTTTACCATCCAAAAAAAGATAATATCTTACTACCAATAGCTTTTACTGTTCCAATAGCTGTTCCTAAAACAGTTCCTATAACTTTACCAGTTTTTCCAGCACCAATTACTCTCCCTATATCTTCACCTATATCTCCAGCATCTTTAGCAACTTCAATTATTGTTTCTATAAAAGATTTTTGTATTTCATTTGTATAGTTTTTAATTTCATCACTATCACTCCACATATCTTTATCATCTGATGTACTATTAACAAAAACCAATCTTTTTTTAATAGGTGTATTTGTAACAATAAAATATAGAAGTTTTGATAAATTATATGGTCGTTGTGCTTCACCATCTTCTTTAAATCCTGCTGAATAATAAATAGGCTCTATATCTACTCCTGTAGCCTCCTTAACTCTATTTTTAACTGATTTTGATTTCTCTTCTAAAAAATTTACTAATTTAGATTTTGGTTTATTATTTTCAAAATCCCAATATCTACCTTTCATCGCTACATCAGCTTGATTTATTGCAATTAAAATTCTATCTTTTGCATTTTCTCCAAGATTTGGAATAATTACAGAATTTATCAATTCATAAGATGTCCCTAAATCTCTACTTCCTCCATCAAGTATCACTAACACTAAATCAATCAATGGATTGCCATCTTTGTCTAACTCGTTTAATTTTTTAATTATACCTTTTGAGTGTTCAATATCTTTTTCTTTTCCATCACCTAATCCTGGACTATCCCACAATATTAAATTATCTAATTCATATTTTTTAATATCCATAGTTTCAGGGTCTACACCTGTACCAATTTTAGCAACTTCTAAATTGAACATAGCGTTGATTGTAGAACTTTTACCAGAGCCTGTAGCTCCTGTAATCATAAGATTTACTTTTTGTTTTTTAAGTTTGAAAATATTATTAAATACTTTCTTCTTTGTATTCTCATTTAAATTTGATGAATTAATATCATCTTCCATATCTTTATATATAGTATGTTCTTCCATTCTTAGCCTTTATTATTTGATTTTTTTGATGATTTGAAAAACCTAAAACAACTACATATTAGTTAAATTTTAAAATCCGCCCCGTCTTTTTCGTTCAACTTCGTACATTTTACAACAATTATTCTTATTTTTTACTTTATTTTATGCTAAAGATGTCGATTTTATGGGGCTTTCTCTACACTCTTATATTTGATAATCTTATAAAACAACATTTACCGCCCTGTTTTTTGAGTGAAAAAAGTTACTAATTAGATAAAAAAGGTAACTAAAAGGTAACCATTAAAACACTCCATAAAATCGAACTTTAAAGCACTTTTAAAAATTTAAGGTTACCTATGAGGTAACCAATAAATAATACAAATTAAGACCATAAAAAGGACATCTTATGAGTTAAGAAATTTAAAAGTTACCTTTTATGGTTTAAAAATGTAGAAAAATAAATAAATAGTAAAAATAGTTTTATATAATAGTTGAGGAGTTAAAAAGGTAACTTTTTGAAAACTTAATAGTAAAGATATACTAGAATAGGGCTTATATGATGTTTTTTTGAGGTTACCTCATAGGTAACCTTAAATTTTTAAAAGTGCTTTAAAGTTCGATTTTATGGGTTTATTTGAGGTTACCGAAAAAGTAACCAAAAAAGAGAGAAGAAATTAATCCATAACTCCTAATGAAATTATAGATTTAGAGTTTTCTCTCATATAAATTACTAATCTGTTTTTACTTGCTAAATGCTCAAGCAATTTATTATTATGTGAATCTAACTCGTGATTCTCTTCATAATAATCTCTTAAAATTGTATTTATATTTGTACATAGTTCATTATGATTCTTATATTTTATAATTTCATTCATAAAGTGAATCTCTTGCTCTATCTCTAAATTCATTAAATAACCTTTTATAGATTTGTTATTTATATCTTTTATAACTTTCTTATCTTCTAAATTAATATTAAAGATTTTATCTAATTGAGTTTGCTTATAAATTGCATTTTTATAAAAACTTGTAGATTGCTCTTTAACTATTAACTCATATAATTTAGTTGGATTTTTGATTATTATATTTTTATCTGTTCGTAAAAATATTAATTTATCTAACTCTTTTTCAAAAGTAGATTTTAATTCAATAGCTGATTCTTTTAAATCTCTAAAATCTGTTAGAACTTCAAATATTACAGATTTAATTTTTTCAATATTATCAGCTTTAATTTTGTATTGCTCATTAAATTTATCAAGGTAATTTTCTGCAATATTTGCACTTTCTAATTTTGTATTTTTTAAATATTTATCTATTGCTCCTTTAAAATATTTATAGGTAAATTCATATAAAACTTCTACATATTTACTTTTATTATTTTTAAATAACTCTCTATCATCTAGCTTTATATTAGAGTCTATGTCTATAATTGAAACTCTATCGGCTAACTGCACATCGACTCCAGCTTCTGAATAAAAAGATGTTGATTTTTCAGCACTAAAAAATATTTTTGCATAGACTTCTAATTCAGTTCTTAACGCAAATTTAGCACTTATTTGAATCTTGTTTGTAAGACTCTTTAACTCTTGTGCAAAATGTGTAAATTCATCAACACATAAACAAATAGAATTTAAAAATTCTGTTGGGTGAATCTCTCCTGCTGAATTATTTTTTAATTGTTGTAATTCAATACTAATTGCAATCCCTGTTCTCTTTAAAATATCCATAATTAAGGACTTTCCGAAACCTGCATTAACTCTCATATATAAATAACTTTTTCGCCTAGATTTGGCAAACCTACAAGCAATTATAAAATCTAACATTTGTATAAATTGTGGGAAATGTTTTATAAAATCATTTAAATATAGATTCTTATCTTCTATATTTAGATTAATAACTTCACTCTCAAATGAATTAAAATGTATTTGATTCTTAATGAGCCTAATTTTTGAGCCTTCTCTAACTATTTTAGTTTTTTCTAAAAATGGGTTAATCTCAACCGCAAAAATTTCAATTTGATTATTGATTTTAATATTTAAAATTATTTTAGATAGCATTTTAGAAATTTTATAATCAAAACTTTTTATATCTTTTACATCTAAACCCTCTTTGTATTGCTGAATCTCTTTTATATTTAATATATAGAATCTATCTTTAATTAATTCCTCTAAATCTTTGTTATTTATGAAACTAAAGGACTCTATTTTACTATCATAAATTATTGATTTAGTTGCCTCTTTTGTAAAGAATAGACTATTTAAAAGTCTTAAAGCCTCACTCTTATTGATAAATTTATAATCACAAAAACTATCAAATATTTTTATAATTTTGCTATTTACATCTTCGCTACTGGTTGTGACATCTAAATTAAATACACTATTTAAATCAAAATTCATAAATCAATTCCTCTTTTTTACTATTTTTTCTCATTTGCTTTTAAGTTTCTCTTTGATAAATTTCTTAAAAGTGCGAACATTTAAATTATTTATTCTGCAAAAAACTACCACAGAATGCCCCCTTTTGTGTAAGCTTAAGTTTGTTTTATGCTTTATTTTTTTACTCAAATTTCTATATTTTTTGGATATAATTTTAAATATAGTTAATGATTATAACTAAAAAAATTCCAATTTGGAATTAAATAAATACAATAAAAGGATATTAAATGCTAAGTAATAAGGAAATAATTAATCTTTTTGATATTCCAAGAACTACTGTTTATAATTGGAAAAATAGCAAAGACTGGAGACATAAACTATATTTATTTTTGGCAAGTATGGATAAAGAAACAGCACTAAACAAACTAACACTAGATAAAGAAATAGCACTAAAAGAAGCTGAACTATTAGAACTTAAATCTAAAGCTAACAATCATGAACTTAAGCAAGAGTTGAGAGCGTGAAAGGCAAATAATGCAAGTAGTATTAAATGTAAAAAATGAGAATATTTTATTAAAATTAAAAGAGTTTATTGATGATTTTAGTAATGATATTTCACTTGTAAATGATGATATTTTAAATTTTGTTAATTCTCATGATATTGAGATTTTAAATGTTAAAGATGACGATTACAAATTAATTAATAAAATCAAAAAAGAAAATAATAAAAAATACACAATAAATGAAGCTAGAAAACTTTTAAATGATAGTTGAAATTGATAAGAGAGCTATTAAAGATTTATCAAAACTTGATAAACATACTTCAGATACTATTTTAGACAAGATAGAATCATTAGAAAATTTTCCAAATACATCAAATATAAAAAGATTGATTAATTTTACCCCAAGATATAGAATGAGAGTTGGAGATTACAGAGTTTTATTTGATATAAAAAATGAAGTTTTAACAGTTTATAAAGTTCAGCATAGAAAAAAAATCTACTAATTTATTACTTTTTCTTTAATATAGTATTTGAGTAAAAGAATATATAGATAAAAAGATTAAGGATTTAGAATGTTGAGTTTAAAATTTATATTACCAATTATTATGTTGGCTGGTTTAACTTATGCTTTTTATAGAGTTTTGAAAAGTTTTACGGATAGTTTAGAAAAGTAAAAAAATCTATTAACTCATTCCAAAAAAAACAAGCCTCTTTTTTCACACTTTTAACAACTTTCATTCCACAAAAAATACTCTGAAATTAGCTTAAAAAATAAAATCTACACATTTATATCTCTAGCAAATATTTATTAAACCTCATCTATATTCCACGCTTAAAATAGCTATATAAATAATAATACATAAATAATATATAAAAATAATTAATGAAAGTTGTTAAAAACTTAAATATAATTAAGAACTTAATAAC